>CAKKST010000214.1 GCA_919903585.1 Nitrospiria bacterium
ATCCAAAGCAATGTAGGCACGAATTTATTCGTGCCTGCCTGTTGGCAGACAGGCAAAACAGCACGGTTAAAACCGTGCCTACAAATTCTTTTATGAATAGGTAATATTTTATCTTTGATTCTTGAAACGGAGAGTCCCCGATTCACCCATTCACAAAATCTACTACAACTGAATTACATTATCCCCTGATTTCTGGACCTTATGAGAGGAAAGGAATATTATCTGATTTGATTTTCCCATTTCCCTTAATATCTCCACAGCTATGTCTTCACGCTGCGGATCAAAGGAGAGAAAGGGGTCGTCAATCAGAAGGGGAAAGGGAAACTTTAAGGAGAGTATGGATGTTAGCGCAAGGTGTAAGGCAAGATATGTCTGATCTGTAATGCCCCGGCTTAACTTATTCAGCTCAGCCTTTTTATCACTATTCTTAGTGGATAGATATATCCCGCCATTGAGGCTCAGGCCGCTGTATTTTCCGAGGGTCAGCCTTTGCAGATAGGCCTTTGCCTTGTTTTCAATAATTGGAAGCAGGTCTCTCGGATCCTTGCCAAGAATCCGCTCCAATATCGGCCAGTTTATAATATCTCTCTGCTCTGAACGGCTGCCCGCTGTTCTGGACACTGTCTTGGCCGGGGCGCCTTTCTGTATTTCTTTTTTCCCGCTCCCCCTGTATTCTTTTATCTCTTTTTCTATCTTCTTTATCTCAGCCTGTAGGTCATAGATATCTGTTGATAAGCCTATATAACCCTGCACCTTGCCTTCCAGCTCTGCCTTTTCCTTCTGTAATTTATTTAGCTCCCCTTCTATTTCCTCCCTCTTTTTACCGTCAAATGACCTCTCAAGTTTTTCTTCCAGGAATTTCTTTTCTTCAAACAGTTCATGGTGCCTCTTGTATTTCAATCCCAGTTCCTGGGCATTGCCTGATGATGTCTTTTTTAGTATATCCTGAAATAGCGTGTCCTCCTTTCCATATTTTGTGGTTGTGGTATTTACTTGTTTATTGAGATTATTTATTTTTGCATCCAGCGCCTTCCGTTTGTTATTATTATGCGAGTCATTAAATATTGCGAAGGTAATTAATCCGCCTCCGCCAAAAAATCCCACTAAAAAAAGTATCTGAAATATCCCTGTCAGATTAAAAGATATTACTGAAAATAACGTGATTACAATCAGGGCTGCCCCTCCTATGAAAAAAGGGCTTTGAAACAGAGGCTTGGCAGGTATCTGTTCACTTTCCTCTTTAAGGAGCGCTAACTCTTCATTTGCCCTCTCAATGGCCTCTTTTTTCTCTATCTCCTTCTTTTCATAGTTCTCAATCAGATATTCTATATTTAAATCTGCTGGCAGCTCAGAGAATATCTTTAATGATGCTATGGTATTTGCAGCCTTTTCCAGTTCCTTTGTTGCATGGCTGATGTTCTCAAGCCTCTTTCTGTTATCAGATATCCTGTTCTGTATCTCATCTATCTGATATTCTATCTTAGATAATTGGTCTGCCTTTGTCAATGCCTCTTTTAATGTATTAAGCCTGTTCTCCTTTAATAGTAATTCCTCATCACTTTTTATTTTATCTTCTACCATGGATTCTGGTTCCAGATTATTCCCCTCAAATCCTTGCACCGGCTCTGTGTCTGCCGACAGGCTGGCAAAGGCTGATTCATTAAGGGGAGGCGCATCTGCAGATACGGCATTTTCCACTTTCTGATAAAGGCCGTTAGATAGGTAGAGTGGATATTTTAATGAGAATAAATAGGTGTATTCATCCTCTTTCAATCCAACTATTTCCATTCCGAGTAACTGGTCAATCATCTCTTTATTCTTATTAATGAGAATAAGGTTATTTGAGGAGTCTTGTTTAAAGAGATTTGCCTTGTTTTTTGAAAAATCCCTGATAACCCTGTAGGTCTCATTCTCTTTATCTTTAAATGTCAAAGCAGCCTTGCAATCTGCTGTTTCTTCACAGATAAGGGCTTTAGTCTCAGGATAGGATTCGCCAAAGAGTGCAGCAAGTATGGAGTCGTATATAGTGGTCTTTCCAGAGCCATTCTCGCCAATGATTATGTTAAATCCCTTTGCAAAGTCAATCCTTCTCAGTTTTGTAAAATTCCTGATCCCTGAGAGGAGGAGTTCGTGTAGAACCATAATTTTTGCTCCTTTATTCTTTTACTAATGTGTTCATTGGTAAGAAGACATAATTTTTTACAAAATCTCCCCTGACCCCTCTTTGCCAAAGAGGGGAAAATCATCTCCCCCTTTGGAAAAGGGGGATAAAGGGGGATTTTGAGAATGACAAATACAATGTATACTTACTTATGAACTTCTTAGTAATTATAGCGTAAAGTCCTGAATTTTTCAATAAAAGGCTTGCAAAAAGACGAATTAATTAGTATTATATGTATTTAAAATATAAAGAAAATTTCGCAAGATAAGCCGCAAGATAAACTATGATAACCAAATTAAAGGGCCATATTAAAAGGTATCTCATTACTGGAACCCTTGTGATTATACCAATATGGGGCACCTATCTGATTTTTAAGACTATTTTAATATCAATGGAAAATCTCCTCGGTGATTATGCGAGGAGCTATTTTCCAGAATGGTATATGCCGGGATTAGGGATAGCTGCCCTTCTTATTATAGTTTTCCTTATCGGCCTGCTTACAGCCAATTTTGTTGGCAGACGCTTGTTAGAGATGTGGGAGGGGCTTTTAAAAAAGGTTCCCCTTGTCAATAGCATCTATTCTGCCTTAAAACAGATAGTGGATACCTTTTCTTTTAAAGGCGGCGGTAATTTTAACAGGGTTGTACTGGTTGAATACCCGAGAAAGGGGATGTACGCCATTGGTTTTGTAACAGGCACCACAAAAGGGGAGGTTCAGGAGAAGACGAGAGAAAAGGTTTTGAATGTCTTTGTGGCAACAACACCCAACCCGACATCAGGTTTTCTGCTATTAGTGCCAGAGGATCAGGTAATCCCTTTAGAAATGAAGGTAGAGGACGGGATGAAGATGATAATATCAGGGGGTATTATAACGCCGCCTGAGAATAAGAAAGGATAACCCCCTTTGTCCCCCTTTACTAAAGGGGGATATAGGGGGATTAAGGATTATGAGAGATATTGCAATAATAATCATGGCAGCAGGACTTGGCACGAGGATGAAGTCCTCTCTTGTGAAGGTGCTCCATCCGCTTGCTGGAAGGCCCATGCTCGCATATACCCTTGACCTTGCAAAATCCCTGAGGCCTGAGAAGGTAATTGCTGTTATCGGTCATCAGGCAGATAAGGTTAAAGAGGCATTTAAGGGCAATGACAATGTAAATTGGGTTATTCAAAAGGAGCAGAAAGGGACAGGACATGCTGTCTTGCAGACAAAGAATGCACTCAATGATTTTAATGGTACAGTTGTTATATTAAGCGGTGATACGCCTTTACTTAAAAAGGATACAATAAATGGCCTGATAAGAACGCACAGGACAAGGGACTCAAGGCTAACACTGCTTACAGTTGAGCTTGAAAATCCCTCTGGGTATGGGAGGGTTATCACAAGTTCAGACGGCAGGGTAGAAAGAATCGTTGAGGAAAAGGATGCATCGGATACAGAGAAAAATGTAAGACTGATTAATACAGGCATTTATGCCTTTGACAGGGACATTCTCTTTAATGCCCTTTCAGAGATAAGGCCTGATAATGCACAAAAGGAATATTACCTTACAGATGTTATTGGTATTGCAGGCAGAAGGGGTATTGATATCAATACAATAAAGGCATTGAACCCAGATGAGGTGATGGGGATAAATACGCGGTACGACCTGTCAAGGGCAGAAAAGGTTATCAGGCAGGGGATAAATCATAACTGGATGCTGAGCGGGGTTACAATAATTGACCCTGAGACAACATTTATAGATGACACTGCTGAAATAGGCAGGGATACAATAATCTATCCAAACAATTTTATTTCTGGCAAAACCAAGATTGGCGAGGGATGCACAATATATCCTAATTCAAGGATAATAGATACACAGATGGGCAATGGCGTAAAAATAAAGGACTCCTGCGTTGTTGAAGAGAGCAGGATAGGTGATAATGCAAACGTTGGCCCCTTTGCGCATCTAAGGCCGCAGACAGAGCTGGGAAAGGGTGTTAAGATTGGAAACTTTGTGGAGATAAAGAATAGTGTTGTAAAGGATGGTTCAAAGGCATCCCATCTCACATATCTCGGAGACACCACCGTCGGCAAGAATGTGAATATTGGCGCTGGCGCCATTACCTGTAATTATGACGGCTTTAAAAAACACAGGACAGAGATTGGAGACAATGTATTTGTTGGAAGTGATGTCCAGTTTATAGCGCCTGTTAAGATAGGAAAAGGCGCCATTGTTGCAGCAG
>CAKKST010000215.1 GCA_919903585.1 Nitrospiria bacterium
TCCTCAAACTTTATATATGGATTTGAACGCGGATGTTTTACCATCTGCGGATCAGGCTCAATGCCGACCCCTTCTAAGAATGTGCCGAGCCCAACGCGGTCAATGAATTCACCAACACGTTCATGGTCTAACCCATGCTCACCCCAGAATTCCCATATGCGCCTTACAAGCTGAATAAGATTGTCCCAATCCTCCTTTGTCTCCATCTTCATAAAAGGAACAAGAACCGAACTCATGGTATCGCCAATCTTTAGTGTACGCTTTCCGCCGAGTAGGATCGTAACGCCGCGGTCCTTGCCGGGGGCAAGCGCCTTATGCATTACATTGATGCAGTGCATGCACTTTACGCAGTTTTCGTTGTCTATCTTTACCTTCTTGTTCTTGAGGGTGATACATTTGGTAGGGCAGCGGGTTATCACATTATCAATCACATAATCTTCGCCCTTTTCATTAATAAACATGGAAGCCTCTTCATCACTCACCTGTATTTCATCGCGCCATGTCCCTATAATAGGCATATCAGAACGTTGAATGGAATTCGCACAGTCATTTGAGCAGCCTGATATCTTAAATTTATACTTATAAGGAAATTCAGGCCTATGCAGCTCGCTTATAAAGGTATCTGTAATATACTTGGTAAGTCCCAATGTATCAAAGCATGACATCTCGCAGTAACCCGGCCCAATACAGCAGGCAAGCGTCCTGAGCGCCGGCCCCGAACCTCCGATATCCCACCCATTTTCCATCAGGGCCTCTCCTGCCACAAATGTCTTCTCATTGTTGGATCCGAGCATCAGGATATCACCTGTCATGCCGTGAAACTGGAGAATGCCTGCGCTATGCTTTTCACTGATATCACAAAGCTGGCGCAGGGCGGCTGTGGAGTAAACCCAGCCTGAAGGTTCTAATATACGAATGGTGTGGAACTGTGCAGAAAGCGGGAACTTATCAGGTATATCAGAGTAGCGGGCAATAACTCCGCCACCATAACCATCAAGGTTAAGCACTGTTCCAAACCAGTGGTTCACCTTAGTTTCGTAAGAATTCTCAAGCTGTTCAATGGCCTGCTGCACCTCAGGCTTTTTCTTTGCAAGCTGTTTTAAATCCTTGACAAAGCTCGGCCATGGCCCGGTTTCCAATTCATCTAACATAGGCGTTTTTGATTCTTTTTCCTTTGACATTTTTAAACCTCCCTAAATTCAACTTATAACCTCAACAAAGTTATTAGTTAACAGTTAATAGTTATAAGTTAGTATTGTTTACACACAGCCTGTCGGCTTTGGAAGACCTGCAATCTTGCATGCCTGTTTTGC
>CAKKST010000216.1 GCA_919903585.1 Nitrospiria bacterium
CAGCCTTTTTATGCCTATCTTCTGTGGTGCGTATAAAATCATTATTGGATATATTCAATTTCTCCCACAGGTTCTTAAAGCGTAACACAACCCTGTCTGCAAGCGCCTTTGGGGTTTCATTATTGCTTAAAGCTGTCTTTTCAACCTTTTGGCCATGTTCATCTGTGCCTGTTAGAAACAGGACATCATGGCCTTTTAACCTCTTATATCTTGCAATGGTATCAGTGGCAACAGTTGTATATGCGTGTCCGATATGAGGGACATCATTAACATAGTATATGGGTGTAGTTATGTAAAACTTTTTACTTCCCACTTGAGTCTCCATAATAATGCTATTATTTTGTCATTGCGATTCAGTAGGGGCGAGGCGATGCCTCGCCCTCTTTGGGCGACCCAACGGGTCGCCCCTACAGAGACGAGCCCACCAATCAAATTGATTAAAGTTTTTTCATTAATGCCTGTGTTTCCTTCTCCGCCTCCGTCTTTTCCTATTTTCCTCCTGTGACTCCTGTTTCTGTTGCTGTGGGGGCGGCGCTTCAGGCCTTGTTACTGCCCCTTCGGGTGCGGCTGATATTTTTTCAGGAGGCGCCGCCTTTATTTCTTCATCCACTGCCGGCAGTGCAGCGGCCTCCGTATCTTTCAATTCCTCAGGCGGCCCGGCAAACCCTTCCTCCTGTAAAACAGCCTCTGTTTCTGCTTCTGCTGTTATCTTCTCTTTTCTTGCGCATGGATGCCTGCCTGTCCCCTTATCCTCCATTTCAAATCCTATGCAGCACATCAGCCTGCCGCATACCCCTGAGATCTTTGCCGGATTCAAGGTCATAGACTGGTTCTTTGCCATCTTTATTGAGACAGGCTCAAATCCCCTTAGGAATGTAGAGCAGCAGAGGGGTCTGCCGCATGTGCTATATCCACTAATCATCCTTGCCTCGTCACGGACGCCGATCTGGCGCATCTCTATCCTTGTCTTGTATTTGGATGCAATATCCTTTACCAGCTCCCTGAAATCAATGCGGCCGTCTGCTGTAAAGTAAAAAATTACCTTGCTGCCATCCTGCAGACACTCCACATCAACAAGCTTCATCTGGAGCTTCCTCTCTTTTATCTTTTCAAGGCATAATTTGAATGCCTCATCTTCTTTTTCCTTATTCCTCTGTATTACTGCAAGGTCTTCCTCTGATGCCTTCTTCAAGACCTTCTTCAATTGCTTGCCAGTTGGAATCTGATGGATAATGGGTATGGTATAGACCCTTGCATATCCGATGCCCCTCTCTGTCTCTACCACTACCTCATCCCCTAATCTTAGCTCCAGATCTGCTGGATCAAAATGATATATCTTTCCCTTTTCCCTGAACTTTACGCCTATTATCTTCATCATTTATACATTACCTCTTTAACCTCTATCAAGACCTTCTCAAGTGCAAATTCCTTATTTATGTTTCTTGTGAAGGCCCTTTGTATATCTGTGATTGACCTTGTAATATCAAGGAGAGCAGCCGTATCTGTGCCCGACCATTTTTTTATCTCAGTCAATTTGTCCGAGTTAATGATATATCTCTCCTCACCTGTCTCTTTAAATATAATTATGTCCCTGAGCCATAAATAAAGCCATTCAAACAAATCCTCTGCATCCCCGCTGTCTTTGGCATACCTTTCTGTTGATAAAAATAGTTCATCAGCGCCTCTGTATAATGCATTAGAAAGTATATGGAAGTATCCATCCCGCTTTTCTTTTATAAAAGCAGGGTCAGTATTCAGGGCTGAACCAATTTTTCCCTGTGTAATGGCTGCTATCAGGCTTGCATCATCCTCACCCCTTCCATTTTCCATAAGGACTCTTTTGACTGTCTCTGCCGAAAGTGAGGAGAACCTTATCCCCTGACAGCGTGAGATTATAGTATGAAGGAGATAACTCGGCCTTGATGTTACAAGTATTATTATTGAATCCCTTGCGGGCTCCTCCAGTGTCTTTAAAAGTGAATTTGCCGCCTCTGTGTTCATCCGGTCTGCATTGTCTATAATAAAGACCCTTTTTTTGCCTTCAAAAGGCGGATAGGCCATTTCATTCTGAATAGCCCTTATCTGCTCAATCTTTATCACCTTGCTCTTTTTTCCCTCTGCTGTCTCGCCTTCTGGCGCAATAATCCTTACATCAGGGTGTATCCCCTTTTCAATCTTTTTGCAGGATAAACATGTGCCGCAGGCATCAGCATTGTCGCTTGAAAGGCAGTTTACAGCCCTTGCAAAGGCAATTGCAGCGGCCTTCTTGCCAATAGACTCACTTCCCCAAAAGAGATATGCTGAGGCAAGCTCGTTCCTCTTAATCGCCTTTTTTAAGTAGTCAATTGTCTTGTTGTGGCCTATTATATCCTTAAATGTCATAATTTAGCCTTCTTAATTTTTTTTATTATAATATCCTTAATCTCCTTATGAATCTCATCAATACCCCTATCTGCCTTTATAATCCTTATTCTTTTTTTGTCTGATTTGGCAAGTGACAGATACCCCTTTCTCACCCTTTTATGAAATGTTAGCTTTTCCTTTTCAATGCGGTCATTGCCGCCCTTTCTGCTTTTTATCCTGTCAAGGCCTGCCTCAGCATCAAGGTCAAGGAGGATCGTCAAATCAGGCCTTATAGCGCCGAGGGATAGAGGACACATCTTTTTTATGAAAGAGATGCCGATGCCTCTGCCATAGCCCTGATATGCAAGGGTAGAATCAGCAAATCTATCACACAGGACGATCTTTCCTGCCTTTATTGCAGGTTCAATAAATTCCTTAACATGCTGCATCCTGCTTGCGCCGTAAAGGAGCAGCTCAGCCTCCATAGCCATTCTTTTATTATCAGGGTTTAGGAGAATAGCCCTTATCTTTTCTCCTATTTTTGTGCCGCCGGGCTCCCTTGTCATTATAACATCAAAACCATTCTTTTTAAGATAGCCTGAAAGCAGACTTAACTGTGTTGTTTTACCGCATCCCTCTATGCCTTCAAAGGTTATGAAGAGACCGTTTTTTTTGCTCCGAAGATACATATTCTCCTCATCC
>CAKKST010000217.1 GCA_919903585.1 Nitrospiria bacterium
TAAGCCTGAATTCAAGATTAAAAGAGGATTTGGGTGTGGATTCCACAGAGCTTGTTGAGGTAATTGCTGCCTTAGAGAAAAAATTTAAGATAAAGATACCGGAAGGTATAATCGGTCTAAGAAGTAGTGTTAAGGATATAGTTGATTTTTTAAACAATGTGAAGGTGAATTGAAGCTTTATGAAAAGGAAGAACACTCCAAAACCCAGCATCATTGACCTCAGTCTTCCTATTGAGGAGGATATAGACAACACCTTCCGAACATATATTGAGAGGCTAAATCATTCTGATGGCGCTGATTATCTCGGCTGGGTGGTTGCAAAATCCAAAGGCAGGCCATTTTTTGAGAGGGTGAAGAATATCATTAAATACTATCTCGGCGTGAGAAGAATAACAAGGGCAAATTTTCCTGATAATATGTTTATCTCCCATGAGACAGTCAGCGCCTCTGTGCACATGGGGACGCATCTTGATGCGCCATATCACTTCGGGCTGCTCTGTGAGGGGAAGGATGCAAAGGATATAGAGGCTGTGCCGCTTGAGTGGTGCTATAGTGATGGTGTGGTACTGGATATGTCTCATAAGAAAGCCGGGGATGCAATAACAGTTAAAGATATTGAGTCTGCCATCAAAAAAATAAAATATAAGATTAAGCCCTTTGATATTGTCCTTATCAAGACAGGGGCAGACAAGTATAATGGGACTAAGGAGTATATGACAAAATTTCCGGGTATGAGCAAAGAGGCAACAGAGTGGCTTGTCAATAAAGGGGTAAAGATAATTGGTGTAGACTTTCTTGGCTTTGACAGGCCGTATCCATATATGATTGGGGATTATTTTAAGACAAAGGATAATAGTCACCTCTGGCCTTCACATTTGTTTGGGAGGAAAAAGGAATACTGCCACATTGAGAGGCTTGCAAACTTAGATAAGATTCCAAAGCCTTACGGCTTTAAGGTGGCTTGTTTTCCGATAAAAATCAAAAATGTTGGAGCAAGCTGGGCAAGGGTTGTAGCAATAATATAAGGAGGTGAAATTATGCCGCATACAAAGAATTCTATTATCATCAATGCAGACATAGACAAGGTTTTTGATGTTACCAATGATATTGAAAGATGGACTGAGTTGTTTAATGAATATACGGAGGCAAAGATATTAAAGAGGGAAGAAAATAAAATTACCTTTCAACTGACAAATAATGAAGGAAAAAGCTGGCGTTCAAGCAGGATAGTTGACAAAATAAATTATGTCTGCACTGCTGAAAGGGAGGAGCCTAAGTTTCCATTTAAATATATGCATCTTAAATGGACATACAAAAAGGTTGACGGTGGGATTGAGATGACATGGGAGCAGGACTTTGAGATGGATGAAAAGGCAAAGTATAATAATGAGCAGGCAGCAGAGCTTATTAACAAACATTCACAGGAAAATATGAAGGGGATAAAAGAGATAATAGAGACAGAAGAACGATAACCCCTCACCCTATCCCTCTCCCGCAAGGGGAGAGGGGATTATTTTATTGTCTTTCCTGCAATGAGAGAGGAACTTATAATAATTTCCCCCTCCCTTGATGGGAGGGGGTGGGGGGGGGAGGGCGAACGGAGGATACTATGAAGATACTCGGTTTTTGCGGCACGCAAAAAAGGGGTAATACAAAATCAGCAAGCGAGTGGTTTTTGAAAATGGCGCTTGAGGCAGCAGGCGAGATGGGCGTAGAGACAGAGATTGTCAGGCTGATTAACTATAAAATAGAGCCCTGTACAGCATGCAATAAATGTCTCTGCGGCATGAAGTGCCCGCTCCTTGAAAATCCAAAGGATGGCGCTAAAGAGATATTTGACAAGATGTGCGGGGCAGACGGCTTTATCTTTTCATCGCCTGTTTATGCCTATCAGCAGCCTGCAGTGGTGATGAATTTTCTTCACCGCACAAGGCCTCTGCATGAGCAGGAGAGGTCAGAGATATGGGGCACAACAGTCACGGCCTATCATACCAATCCATTCAGGGGAAAGCCTGTTGGCAATCTTTCTGTTGGCGCTGCACTCGGCATGGAAGGCGCGCTCTATTATCTCTTTCACTATCTAAAGGCAATGGGCGCTACATCTGTTGCCTGTGCAGGCATTGCACTCCTTGATGCAGAGATGAAGAATATCTGCATGGTAAATGGCAAGTTTGCAATTGACCATCCCGGTTTTAAGAGCCTCCTTGACAGGCCAATGCCGGGTTATGAGGAGAATCAGGCTGCAATAGAGATGGCGAGGGCTGTTGGGAAGGCAGTGGTAAATGCTGCTAAATCCGAGGTTTTCCAGACCATAAGTGAGGTGTTAAAGTATTAGAATCTTAGGCTTGTCTTAATACGGTTTTTGTGGTATCTTTATAAAAAAGAGGATTGAGTCTCTTGTTAAAAAGTGTATTGTTTATATAGATTTGTGATATAGGGCGCTAAATATTCTGGTATCTCAGGGGGTGGGGAAATTTTATGTATAGCGTTTTAAAAAGGATACCTCTTGTCATAGTTTACCTTCTCATATTAACAACCCTTGGCTATCCAACAGAAGAATTAGAGAGTGCAAAAAAGAAACAGGTTAAAGTCGGTATAATATACATGGGCGGGAAATCCTTTACCCAGACTGTGGAGGGATTTAAGGCAGGGATGAAGGATCTCGGCTATGTGGATGGAAAGAATATCCTATATGAAACAATTAATACAAGCGGCTCAAAGGAGAAAATCGCCAATGCAGTGAAAGAGGTAATTGAAAAGAAGGTAAATGTTATCTACGCCATCACTACACCTGTAACAAAAGAGGTGCAGCGGCTTACAGAGGATAAGCTGATCCCTGTTGTTTTTTCCGTAGTAGCCGACCCTGTTGGCTCCAAGTTTGTAAAAAGTATAAAAGAGCCGGGGGGAAATATGACAGGCGTAACCAATCTGGCTATTGAGCTTACTGAGAAAAGGCTTGAGATGCTAAAAAGGATAGTCCCCGGCCTGAAAAAGGTGATGTGGATTTATGACCCGAATGTTGATGTTTCTGTGAAGGCTGCGGAACATGCAAGGAATGTATGTAAGGATATGGGGATCAGCTATGTGGAAAAGAGGGCAGGCACACAGGACGAATTAACAAAGGTAATCTCAGGTATAAAGAGGTCAGAGGCTGACGGCATTCTTCACATTGTTAATGCACTCTTAGTTGCGAATAATAAACTCCTTATAAAAAAGGCATTGGATGAGAAGATACCTTATATTGCAACAGATGCCGAGATTGTAGAAGAGGGTGCGCTTGCCAACTACGGACCGAATTTTTATGCGATTGGCAGGCAGTCTGCAAGGCTTGTGCATAAGGTTCTGATGGGCGCTAAACCGGGAACCATCCCTGTGGAGGTTCCAGATAAATATGATTTTATTATAAACCTAAAGACTGCAAAATCAATAGGTATCAAGATCCCTGACAATGCACTGATGATGGCAACCAAGGTTATTAAATGAAGCGCTTTAATCCTAAAAGCATAACAAACAAGATCATAGCCTTTGGCCTTTCTATAGCGCTGATCACCTTTATCTTTGCCCTTCTTATCTTTTCATCCTCAGTAGAGCAGCTCAGGACAACCATACATGAGCATAACCAGCGCATTGCCGTCCATGCAGCAGAATCGCTGGACCTTTTTTTAAAGACCATAGAAGAAAACCTTTATACTGCGGCAGCAAGCTATGAGGCATCCTCAATCCTTGAGAAAAAAGGCGGCGACCTCTTCCCCTATCTTTTAAAACTCCCGTCATATATAAAGGAAATTACTGTGCTTGATGCAGGGGGGAGGGAGATTGCAAAGGCATCCAGAGAGAGGGTTATCAGCAAGACCTCTTTGAAGAGAAAAGGGACGCTCCCGCTGAAGGTATTAGTAAAAGAGAAACTGTATTTTGGTGGTTTACACAATACAGCCTTTGGGGAGCCGCTGATTACTGTTTCAATGCCTATAAAGAGCGGCAGGAGGATAAAGGGCTGGCTTTCTGAGGAGTTGAGCCTGAGGGGGCTATGGCACAATATTACAGGCATAGATATTGGTGAGAAGGGATATATCTTTGTTGTGGATGAGAATGGCAGTGTACTGGCGCATCCTGACTGGAGTGTTGTGATTAAAGGGGCAAATCTGAAAAATAATCATCAGGTTGTTCGTTTTATTAATAAGTGGGAAGGCAATAATATTTCGCCATATAAGAATGAAAACGGCATTGAGGTCATAGGCACCTATGCAGTAAGCAAGATAACAGGATGGGGAATAATTGCAGAACAGCCTGCCTCCGAGGCCTATGCGCACCTTTATAATTTCAAGACAAGGCTTTTGATCCTGATTGCCCTTTCCC
This sequence comes from Nitrospiria bacterium, assembly GCA_919903585.1. Taxonomy (GTDB): domain Bacteria; phylum Nitrospirota; class CAKKRA01; order 9FT-COMBO-42-15; family 9FT-COMBO-42-15; genus JACPZJ01. The sequence goes on from CAKKST010000217.1 coordinate 4,357, forward strand.
TCTCCTTTGCTATATTTTTAAGTATCTATCTCGGCTGGAGGCTCACATCTCCCTTAAAGCTGCTGAAAAAAGAGGCAGAGGATTTTGGAAAGGGCTATCTAAACAAGAAGATAATAATAAACAGGAATGATGAGATTGGCGATCTGACAAATACATTCAATAACATGGCTGATTCCCTTCTTGAAAAAACAAGCCAGCTTCAGCTTGCAAACAAAAATCTACAGGAGATGTTTGGCTGCACAATCAAATCCCTTGCCACTGCCCTTGACGGTAAGTCGCCATGGACAGCAGGGCATTCAGAGAGGGTAATGAACTATGCTGTTGCTATCGCCAGCCAGTTGAACGATTCTAATGAGTTAATAGAGACTGTAAAGACCTGCGCCATGCTGCATGATATCGGAAAGATATGCGTTCCTGATGCCATCCTCGAAAAGCCGGGTCTTTTTAATAGTGATGAGGTAAGGATAATGAGGGAGCACCCGTCATACGGCGCAAGGATACTCAGTTCAATAAAGCAGTTTGAAGGCATTATCCCGGTTATAAGGCATCATCATGAATTTTATAATGGATACGGCTACCCTTACGGCCTTTCAAAGGATGAAATCCCTATCATTGCACGGATACTTGCTGTTGCAGATGCCTATGATGCCATGACAACGGACAGGCATTACAGAAGGGCCATGAGCATAGAGGAGGCGATTGAAGAATTAAAGAGAAACGCAGGAAAGCAGTTTGACCCCGAAATAGTGGAGGCATTTTTACAGACAAATTTAAGCGAAAGAGAAAAAAATGGGGTAACTTTACATGGCTGAAAAGATCGGAAGATATGAGATTATAAAAACCATTGGTCAGGGTGCAATGGGCCTTGTATACAAGGCAAAGGATCCAATGATTGACCGCATCGTGGCCATAAAGACAATAAGGCAGGACAGCAATCTCTTTGCAAGGGATGCAGAAGAGGTAAAGGGCCGCTTCAGGCGGGAGGCGCAGGTTGCAGGGAAACTCTCGCATCCCGGTATTGTTACAATATATGATGTTGGTGAAGAGGGCGGCCTCTTTTATATTGTGATGGAATATGTAGAGGGAGAGACGTTGGATAGGATAATTGACGCAAAGCGCCTTCCTGATCTGGACAAATCCATAGACCTGATGCTACAGGTGTGCGATGCCATCGGCTATGCCCACAAGAACGGAATTATCCACAGGGACATCAAGCCGGCAAATGTCATGATCGTGGATAAGAAACTTGTAAAGGTGATGGACTTTGGCATTGCGAGGATTGCGTCATCTGATATGACGCAGACAGGCAAGGTGATAGGCACGCCAAATTATATGTCGCCTGAACAGGTGATGGGTGTAAAGGTTGACCACAGGACAGATATTTTCTCACTCGGGGTAGCGCTATACGAACTCCTTACAGGCGAGAAGGCATTTCCGGGCGAGAGCATTACAACAGTGATATACAGGATACTCCATGAAGACCCGATTTCTCCAAGAAAGCTGAAGCTGCAGCTACCTTCATCACTGGATTATATTGTGAACAAGGCCATATCAAAGGATATTGAAAAGAGATACCAGAATGTAGAGGAATTTACAAAAGACCTGAAGAATTACAGAAATCCTGCCAGCCTGCCGGCAGGCATGGATAGCGCTGCGCAGAAGGCCTCTAAAAAAGCAGAGCCGGAGGCTGAAGATACATTGAGCATGAGTGGCGCTAATCCCCCCTCGCCTCCATCAACCCCCCTCTATCCCCCCTTACTAAGGGGGGAATTAAAGGGGGGTAAGAAGGGATTAGAATCAGAACTGTCCGCAAAGAAAAAACCTTCTTCTCCCAATATGGGTTATCTCTTGATTGGGCTTCTTATTTTGATTGTTGTTGTTGGGGGCGGTCTTGTATTTTTTAAGAAGGGACAGCGCTCTGCCAGGGAGGAGAAAAAGGTTGAGTCTCCACTGCCAGAGGCAAAGGCACCGGAGAAGACACAGGTTGCTGAACCTGTTAAAGCAGTTGAGGCTGCTAAAACACCCGAGCCTGTTAGTGAGAGATACGGGGCAATCAATATAAATGCAAGGCCGAGGTCAGAGATATTTTTAAATGGAAAGTCATACGGCCAAACACCAAATACAATATCAAACCTAACAGTTGGCGAGCATGAGATTATTCTTAAAAATAATGACTTCCCTCCATGGAAAGAGACAGTGAAGGTGGAGGAGAATGAGTTAACAAAGATATCTCATAATTTTGTTCCAAAGAAAGAGAAGGGGTTTGGCTCATTGATGATAAATTCAAAGCCATGGGGGGTAGTATATCTTAATGGCAGAGAGATTGGGGCCACGCCTATCACCATACCAAAGGTGCCTGAGGGAAGGCATAAGATTAAGGTGGTAAGGGAAGGCTTTAAGGAATTAGAGATGGATATCAGGGTGGAGCCCAAAAAGAAGAATACGCTGAGCCTGAAGCTGGAAAAGAAATAGGGAGGAATGAAAATGAAAAAGGGTTTCATTATAATATTTATAAATCTGTTATTATTTGCCATTGCCGCTGATACCTTTTCTGCTGAGAAGGCCAATGAGCCGCTGGAAAAGGGGAAAAAATATTATGAAGATAGCGAGTTCATAAAGGCAATTGAAGAGCTGAGAAAGGCTGTTGACCTTCTTGAGAGGACAAGCAAGGAGCGATCAAGAAATAATGACCTGATAGATGCGCATATCCATCTTGGCCTTGCGTATGTTGGCGTAAATGAAACAGAGAAGGCAAAATTCCAGTTTAAAGAGGCATTAAGGCTTGACCCTGAAAAAAAGCTAAACGAGGATTTTTATGCGCCAAAGGTAATCAAGCTCTTTAATAAGGCGAAGGATGAGGTAAAACAGGAGATAAAAGAGGGGAAGATAAAGGTTGCAGCAAAGGAGCCGGAGACTGAAAAGCCTGCACCTACGCCATCGCAGCCTGCTGTACAAACCACATCAACCTCGCAGCCCACTTTTATCAAATCCTGGGGTAAAAAGGGCGACAAGCCCGGAGAATTAAAATCACCGCAGAGGATAGCAGTTGGTCCTGATAATCTGATATATGTTGCTGATACAAGCAATCACAGGATACAGGTCTTTGACAGTGAGGGGAATCTGATAAAAGGGTGGGGCAAAAAAGGGGATAAAGATAATGAGATGGAAAAACCTCACGGTATTGCTGTTGGCAGTGACGGCGCTGTCTATGTTTCTGATAATGAAAATAAGAGGATATTGAAGTTTGATAGGAATGGCAATCTGCTGGCGAAATTCGGAAATAAGAATACCTTGTCGTCAGATATGATGGGGATTGCAGTAGATTCAAGAGGTAATGTCTATGTTGCTGATAAGGATAAGAACAGCATAATTGTCTTTAATCAAAAGGGCGAGGTTATAAAGACTATCGGCAAGAAGGGAAAGGAAAGAGGCGATTTTAAAGACCCATCTGATATTGCCATTGATGTAAGCGGTAATATATATGTAATTGACTGGGGCAATAAAAGGATACAGAAGCTTGATTCTAATGGAAATTCGCTGCTCGCCTTTGCTAAAGAGAAAGAGCTTGACGAGCCAACAGGTCTTGGCCTTGCCAAAAACGGCAATGTCTATCTTGCTGATAAGGAATTAAAACGGATAGTTGTTTATGACTCAACAGGCAGATTAATCGGAGGCTGGGGAAGGGAAAGGAAAAAGAAGCAGGACGAAAGAGAGCGGTTTGACGAGCCTTCTGATGTGGCAGTTGACAGCGCGGGCAATGCATATATACTTGATGTTAATGAGCATAGGATATTGAAGTTTAGGGTGAATTAAGATACAATCTATGCATGGTAAATAATCTGATCCGGATTTCTGTTAAAGTAAAACAAAATGAGTAAGCATGAAAAACTTTTACTCAAAATTCTAAGTGGAACTTCTGATGCAAACATTCACTTTGATGATTTATGCAACTTGCTAAGAAGTTTTGGTTTTGATGTCCGTATCAGGGGTAGCCACCATATATTCAGAAAAGAAGGAGTGATAGAAAAAATCAATCTTCAACGGGCTGGAAATAAGGCCAAACCATATCAAGTGAAACAGGTAAGAAATGTTATAGTTAAGTATAAACTCGGAGGGAATATCGATGTATAAGTATGAGATTATAATTTATTGGAGTAAAGAAGACGAGGCATTTATAGCAGAAGTGCCTGAACTTCCTGGATGCATGGCGCACGGAGAGACCCCGGAAAATGCACTAAAAAATGCAAAGGAAGCGATTCAATTATGGGTTGACACAGCTAAGGAGTTTGGAGATAACATACCAGAGCCGAAGGGTGAAAGACTGATATTTGCATAAAGAAGATAAATAATAGAATTTTGGATGCGCCACAAGCATTTTGAGTTTTTAACTTGAATGTTTGTGAACTCTCTGTGCCCAGAGATAGTGCAGTAGGTAAAATTTAACAAACAAGTTCTTAAAGGGGAAATATTATGCTTACCTTTAATGTTGGTGGTTTGGACAGGCTTGAGCGTATTGTGCATGGTATTGTTTTTGTTTTAATAGGGATATTTTTGGTTACAGGCATCTGGAAAATAATCCTTAGCATCTATGGTATAATTAGATTTGCTACAGGTTTCTTTGCCTTTTGTCCAATTTATATACCTTTTAAATACAGCACCAGACGAGCAAAGGAGGAATCCAAATGAATACGCGATTGGTTTTTATCAGTGCAGTAGGTTATTAAATATGGCTTTAAGTTTATTGTTGTGATAGATCATGAATGATGAAAAATCAATATGGCATCTTCGTAAGATAGATCTTTTCAAAGGATTAGAGTGTGATGAATTAAAACAATTAGGGACAATAATTCAGGACAGGAAATTTTCTCGTGGTGAATTAGTTACCGCACCTGGAAAATCTTTATCGTCCCTGTTTATGATCCGAAAGGGAAAGGTTAAAATCTGCCTTTTCTCTAAATCAGGAAAGGAACATATCCTGTCCCTTCTTACAGAAGGTGATATCTTCGGTGACATTTTTGAACCAATCAATTTTAGTAAAAAGGCGTGGGTCTATGCATTAGAACCATCAGTAATCTGCTCTATTACCCGAGAGGCTTTCATAAAACTTATATCTCAAGAGCAGCTTATTGCCCTTAAGGTTGTCAGAAACCTCAGTACCCGTTTAATGGAAGCTGAGACTAAAATTGAGTCCTTATCGCTCCAGAATGCCCCACAACGTCTGGCAAGCCTACTTTTGCGGCTTGGAGAAATTTATGGGCGAAGCCATGATGGAGTTATTTTGCTTCCTCCCAAACTAACACATCAGGATATGGCTAATATGACAGGTATGGCAAGACAGACTGTTACGCTTCTGCTGAACCAATGGGAATCAAAGGGTTTTATAAAACGATCAGGCCGTTCTATAATCATTCCCTCTCAGTTCGAAAAATTTTTTAAATTGTCATCTATCTGACATCTTTTCCTAAGAGAAATTGTTAAAATCTTCTCCATCACATTATATGCAGAGAGGTTCACATGAATCAAGAAGTCATTATAGACTGTTCAGGACTTTTTTGTAATATGCTGGCTATGAAGCTCGCCAAAACTATAATTTCTGTCCCTGATGGCGGGCGTGTACGAGTTACTCATGTGGGTTGTGGAGGCAAGAGTGATGTTGAGGTATGGATTCGGTTTACAGGGCATAAACTTGTTGAGGTTAATGATGAAAGTGATAAAGAATATGAATTTGTATTTATTAAAAGAGGAGGTAAAAAATGACATTTAATCTTGGGAAAACTGAAAGAGGGGTTAGATTAGGTATGGGATTGATTGGTATGGTGGTGGCAGTCTTTTTTCTCGAATCACCTGTAAAATGGGTAGTTTTAGTAGGAGCAATAGGTGTTACTGTAACATCACTGATTGGCTTTTGCCCTTTCTGGGCAGCCGTTGGTATTACAACAAAAAAGTCATGTGATATTAAAAGCAGATAAGCATTGATAAATCCATCTATTAGACAGGATAAGGACTTTGACAGATTCCCCTTTACTTGATATACTTAAATAAAGTTATATTGCAGCCTGTCTGCCGACAGGCAGGAAGGAGGAATTCAAATGAATACGTTATTGGTTTTTATCAGTGTAGTTTCGCTGTTGTATCTCTCGGTATTTACTTATATGAAGGTCCGGCTTGCCATGAACTTAAGGCGCGGTGAGGCATGCTATGGCAAAAAGTGCAATATCTGCACTGCCTACAGGCCGCCTTTAAGGTAAAGTGCGATAGGAATTAATTACCCCATTGCCTTGCGCAGCTTTGCGATTGTGTCTCAGAAAAAAACATCCTTCTCACTGACACACCCTTGTCACCTGCCTGATGTATCATAAAAAGCCTTGACAGGTATTTTTGATAAGGTATACTTTTTAGTATATGAACCCAAAATCAAAAAGGTTTCCTGATAGGCTCAAAAAGCTTCATAGACTGCTTTCTATACTGCGCATGTTTGACAACCGCAAACAATGCACGTCCGAAACACTTGCCGCCAAATTCAATACTACCAAACGCAATATTTTCAGAGATATAAATGACCTTAATTCAGCAGGCTTTGCCGTCACATTTAATAAAGAACAAAATACATACACCTTTGCAGACCCGGACTTCACCCTTCGCGACCTTGACCTGAATGATAATGAGTTAATGGCATTGCTTCTTGGCAAACAAATATCTCACAGCATTGGCAGTCCGTTTGAAAATGCATTTACATCGCTTTTAAAAAAGGCACGCAAGGATACGGGGGATAAGACAAAAGGCAAGATAAAAAGGCTGGCAGAAAAGCAGAA
>CAKKST010000218.1 GCA_919903585.1 Nitrospiria bacterium
CATATATTTTTCAGGAAGTGTTAATACTTTTCCAATAGACATAAATATCTCTCTAACTGCGGCAATATCTCTGTCAGGGAAACACTCGCAGAGGGATATCACACTCATGCCTTCCTGAACAAGGGCAGGCGTGTTTGGCATTACACGGATGAGCTTCTTTGTCTTTAACTTTGTTTGAAGATAAGAAATGGTTATGCCTGCTGCTATTGATACAACCGTCTTCTCATCTGTAATAACATCAGATACCTCATCAAGAACCGCAGCCATATTCTGCGGCTTTACTGCAAGTATGATTATATTGCATGAAGAAGCAGCATCTTTATTGGAGGGTGTTGTTTTTATCCCATAAGTTTGCTCTAAATATTTTCTTCTATCTTCTCTCGGCTCTGAAACAAGTATATCTTCCCTTGACCCTTGACCCTTGACCCTAACCCCCTTTATCAGTGCCTCTGCCATATTCCCGCCGCCAATAAAACCGATCATGGTTATTCCCTCTCCCCGAATATCGCCCTGCCTATCCTAACCATTGTTGCGCCTTCCTCAATTGCCACCTCAAAGTCATGGGACATTCCCATAGATAGATCCCATAACTCGTAACTCGTAACTCGTAACTCGTTGATCTTACCCCTCAATTCCCTCAACTCTTTGAAATATGGCCTTGCATTCTCAGGATTCTCAGAAAAGGGCGGCATGGTCATCAGGCCTGCTATATTCAGGTTTTTCATATCCTTTGTTGATTCCAATAACTCCATAAGTTCATCCTTTAAAACACCATGCTTTGCCTCTTCTTCAGAAAGCTTTACCTCAATTAGCACATCCTGAATCTTATTTATCTTTGCAGCCTGCCTGTTAAGCTCCTCAGCAAGCGCTGCAGAGTCAAGGGAATGTATCAAATCAAATAACTGTACTGCATATTTAGCCTTGTTCTTCTGCAGATGGCCAATTAAATGCCACTCAATTTTTCCACTCGTAACTCTCAACTCGTAACTCGTAACTTTTTTTTGTGCCTCCTGAACACGATTCTCACCGAGTATTTTTATACCTGCATCAATTGCCTCCCTTACCCTTGCTGAATCTACAGTCTTTGTTACTGCTATCAGCTTTATTTCCCTTGCATCTCTGCCTGCCCTCTTTGCAGCAACCTCTATCTGACTTAAAATATCCTTTATGTTTGCAACTATGTCTATTTCGCTCATAAGAAACTGGTCAGGCAAACTGCCTATCACCACCCTCCCCTATTAACAGCCCCCCCACCTATTATCCTCCCCCTCGAGGGGGGAGGAATTAAAGGAGGGGGTGAATTTAATATAGCCCTCCCATCAAGGGAGGGGAATTATTATGATTCCCTCTCCCCTTGCGGGAGAGGGTTAGGGTGAGGGGGTTATATTATTTAATCATCACCACTGCCATCATCCTCCCTGTCCCAGCGCCATCCCTCCTGTATGAGTAGAACAAATCCGAATGACATGCTGTGCAGAGCTCAGTTGTATTTATATTGCCTTCTATCAAACCTGCCTCAATAAGCTGTTCCTTATTGATAGACTGGAGGTCTAAATGCCACTTATTTTTCATTTTATAGATGGTATATCTTTCTGCATATTTAAATTCCTTTTTCATAGGCCCTGCCACCTCATCATCAACCTCATAACAGCATGGGCCTATTGAAGGCCCAATGCCTGCAACCATATCCTGCGGCCTGCTTCCAAAATTATCAGCCATTGATTTTACAGTCTTCTGCACAATCCTCTTTAATGTGCCTCTCCAGCCTGCATGAACAGCGCCAATTACCTTATTTACTTTATCTGCTATAATAATCGGCACACAGTCTGCAGTAACAACACCTATCGCAGTATTTGAACAATCTGTAATATGTGCGTCATATCCCTCTATGCTATCCTGCGTCCTCTCGTGGATCAGCACAGCATCACCATGAACCTGATTGATTATTACAACCTGCTCATCTTTTAACCCCATTGCCTTTGCTGCCGACTCCCTTAATCTCCCATTCGTCTCTAACTCAAGGTCTTTCTGTTTTATAATAAAGGAGTGTCTTATAAAATTTAGTTTCTCAAGTTCAGGGATGATTATACATTTAACGCCATTTATTTCTTTTATCTTAAAACCCTGCTTCATTTAATTATCCTTTCAGACAGGCGGGACGCCTGTCCTACCGCACTGCCGCACTACTGGTCTACTGCCCTACTCATTGCCTCTTTATACTCCTTTATTAATAGCCCCTTTTTTACCCCCACATTTATATGATCCCAAGGAAGCGCCTCATCAAGCGGCCTCTCCCTCAGGGCATAAAAATCCGCATCCACTCCTGCCTCCCTGATCGCCCTCATCCAGTTGCCATTCAGGATAAAGGCAGTCTCAATCAGATCCCCAACCCTCCTGTCGCCCCTTGATAAAATCCCCTGTATATATGCCCATTTTGGTAAATCTGTTGTCAGAAAGACATTGTCAATCTTCGCAATACTTTTTTTAAGGAATCTTAACTTGCGGCTCAATGAGGCCGCATCCTCCATCCTGCACCACTGGAACGGCGTATGCGGCTTTGGAACAAAGGAGCTTATGCTCAATGTAAGCCTGCCAAGCCTCCCTCTCTTTCTCCCTGTTTCAAGCAATATCTCCCTCACCTTTTTTGCCAGATCAATAATGGCTGCAACATCCTCTTCTGCCTCTGTTGGAAGACCGATCATAAAATAGAGCTTCAGATTGGGAATGCCGCTTGACAATATCAATCCCGCTGCATTTAAAATATCCCCTTCTGTGATATCCTTTTTTATAACCCTTCTTAACCTCTCCGACCCTGCCTCTGGCGCAAGGGCTATGGTCTTGTGACCGCTTTCTAATAGCTTCTTTATCAGCGTCTCTGACACAGAATCTGCCCTTAATGATGATACAGAGACATTGCCTGCAATATTAAGACATACATCATCTATATATGGGTAATCTGATACTGCTGCGCCAACAAGCCCGATCCTTTCCTTAACCCCTTTTTCCCCTCCAACTAATTTTAAAATCCCTTCTGCCTTTCTATATCTCAATGGCCTGTAGGCATAGCCCTCAAGGCAGAACCTGCATGCCCTGCCGCATCCCCTTGAGACCTCTATTAAAAGCATATCTGCAAATTCTGTATTCTTTGTAAATATCCTTGTGCAGGGGATATATTTATCAACATCCTTTATCCATCTCTTTTTTATTACAGCAGGCGCTTCTCCCCTTGGAATTATCTTTTTAAAAGTCCTGTCATCATTATATTCCACATCATACAGCTCCGGGATATAACATCCCTCTATCCGAGCCATCTTTTCTAATATCTCTTTTTTACCTGCCCCCTCTGATCTCTCATCTTTGAATCTATCTATTATCTCATTTATAACCTCTTCACCTTCGCCAACAACAATCAAATCAATAAATGATGTCAATGGTTCAGGATTGAAAAAGGCACAAACACCGCCCATTATGATGAGAGGCTCATTTTTTCCCCTTTCTTCTTTCTTATATCTTATCCCTGCCAAATCAAGTATCTTCAGGATATTTATATAGTCATTCTCAAAGGAGACAGAGAAGGCAACTATATCAAAGTCTTTTAGCCTCTTCTGGCTCTCAAGGGAAAAGAGCGATGTATTTGTCCTTTTAAATTCCTCAATATCCCCTTCATCAGGCAGAAATCCCCTTTCACACACAACATCGTCCCGCTGGTTCAGATGGTAATAGATGGCCTGAAATCCCAGATTTGACATCCCTACATAGTAGGTGTTGGGATAAATAATAGCAACCATTATCCTGCCTGAATGGTCTTTACATATTGTTCCCCTTTCTTCCTTTAAAATATTCCTGTACTTTTCAATGAGCCTCCACGACATCCCTTAATCCATCTGCTTCCGTAAGAAGGTCGGCACATCCCATTCATCATCCTGAATACCCATTTCATCATTTCTATAATCACTGCCTGTAACCCTGCGTAAGAAGGTAGGCCTGTCAATATTTTTTAACGGCAGTGTCCTGACATTTGAGCCTTTAATAACCGTCTGGCGCTCTGATGTTGTCTCTTTAGCCTTTTCCATGTCTTTGTCAAAACCTGTTGCAATAACAGTAACCTTGACAATATCATCAAACTCAGGGTCTATTACAGAGCCGAATATAATATTCGCCTCAGGGTCAGCAACCTCTTTTATAACAGATGACGCTGCATCAATCTCATGGAGCGTGAGGTCATGACCGCCTGTAATATTTATCAGGACACCCTGTGCGCCCTCAATGCTGTTATTCTCAAGGAGCGGGCTTGATATCGCCCTCTGCGCTGCCTCTACTGCCCTGTTTTCACCCCTTGCTATACCCATGCCCATAATGGCCCTGCCCATATAAGACATTATTGTCCTTACATCTGCAAAATCCACATTCACAAGGCCTGCAATGGTTATAAGGTCTGAGATGCCCTGAACTGCCTGCCTTAAGACATCATCGGCTATCTTGAATGCCTCAGACATAGGGGTCTTTTTATCAATAACACTTAAGAGCTTCTGATTTGGAATCACAATCAACGTATCAACATATCTCTTTAACTCCTTAAACCCCTCCTCTGCCTTCTGCATCCTCTTTACGCCTTCAAATGAAAATGGCTTTGTAACAACTCCGACTGTTAAGGCGCCAATCTCTCTTGCAATATTCGCAATCACCGGTGCGCCGCCTGTGCCTGTGCCGCCGCCAAGCCCGGCAGTTACAAAAACCATGTCCGACCCGGCAAGCGCATCCCTTATCTGTTCCGTATCCTCTATTGCCGCATCCCTGCCGATGTTTGGATCCGCGCCTGCGCCGAGCCCCTTTGTAAGCTTGACACCGAGCTGAATCTTATTAGTAGCCAGCGACCTGTTCAGCGCCTGCACATCAGTATTGGCTGCAATAAACTCCACACCTATAAGATTCGCAGCAATCATGGTATTAATTGCATTGCAGCCTCCTCCGCCTACACCTATTACCTTAATCTTTGCACCCTGCTCATTAATCTCTTCAAACTCAAACATTAAAGCCTCCTTTCTCATTACACCCATCTTCACCCTCCCCCTTCCCCCTCCCATCAAGGGAGGGGGTAAGGCTTAAGCCTGTAGGCACGAATTTATTCGTGCAAGAAGCACGGTTAAAACCGTGCCTACAAAGCTTCCCTCTCCCCTTGCGGGAGAGGGCTAGGGTGAGGGGGTATTTTTTTAAAAGAACTCCTTTACCCAATCCCTCATCCTGTTTAAGACCTTGTTGAATGATGCCTTTTCAGTAATTCGGGCCTTCTTTACCCCCTCATGCCTTACAGCATAAAGGATAAGCCCCACTGCTGTAGAGTACATGGGGTTGCTCACCACATCAACAAGCCCGCCGATATTGGATGGCATACCCCTCCGCACAGGCATATCCATCATCTTTTCTCCAATCTCCATCATCCCTTCCATTAATGCAGCGCCGCCTGTAATAACAACGCCTGATGCAACCATCTCCTCATATCCTGTCTTCTTCAGTTCCCTCTGCACAAGGCCGAATATCTCCTCTGCCCTCGGCTCAATTATTTCAGAAAGCACCTGCCTTGACACAACCCTCGGCGGCCGACCCCCGACACTCGGAACCTCAATGGTCTCGTCCTCCTTTACCATTACAGTGAGGGCGCAGCCATATTTTGTCTTTATCTTCTCTGCCTCGCTCGCTGGTGTGCGCAGGCCGACTGCAACATCATTGGTCAGGTGATTCCCGCCTATGCCAAGTACTGCTGTGTGCAGGAGGCTTCCATGGGCAAAGGTTGCAATATCAGTTGTCCCGCCGCCTATATCAACAACCGCAACCCCAAGCTCCTTTTCATCAGGCGTGAGCACAGCCTCGCTTGAGGCAAGGGGCTGAAGTATAATATCTATTACATGAAGCCCTGCCCTGTTCACACTCTTTACAATATTCTGTACAGAGGTAACAGCGCCTGTTACTATATGCACCTCTGCCTCAAGCCTGACGCCGGACATGCCGAGCGGCTCCTTGATACCATCCTGATCATCAATAATAAACTCCTGCGGGATAACATGCAGCACCTCCCTGTCAAGGGGTATTGCCACTGCCTTTGCAGCATCAATCACCCTCTTTATATCAGCATGTGTAACCTCTTTGGTCTTTATTGCAATTACGCCGCGGCTGTTAAAGCTCTTTATATGGCCGCCTGCAATTCCGGCATAAACAGAGTTTATCTCCACGCCTGCCATCAGCTCTGCCTCTTCCACTGCCTTTTTTATTGATTCCACTGTGCTTTCAATATTTGTTACCACGCCCTTTCGCAGCCCCCTTGATGGGCTTGTGCCAATGCCAATAATATCTATCCTATTTCCCTCAACTACCTCACCGACTACTGCACAGATCTTTGTTGTCCCTATATCAAGCCCGACTACTATGTTCTCTTTTTTTGCCAACCTTTCACCTCCTTCTTACTAATTACAATGTTACATGTAGGGCAAGGCTTTAGCCTTGCTCAAAAGCAACCCTAAAGGGTTGCCCTACAACTCCTTTATTCAAGTGCCAGCGTATTATTCTTTGACACTTTAATACCTTGACTCAGTTTTTTATCACCACCTTATTTAAAAATCTCATGTCCACTCTCTTTGATGCA
>CAKKST010000219.1 GCA_919903585.1 Nitrospiria bacterium
TGTAGCTCAGTCGGTTAGAGCATGCGGCTCATATCCGCAGTGTCCGGGGTTCGAATCCCTGCACCGCCACCAAAAAAAGAAAAAGCCTGACAGTCCATAAGCCGAGTTCTGTCCCCCACAAGTGTGGGGTGATGATCATTCCTCTTGTCCTGAATATTGCTATCAGGATCCTGCGACCTAACCCGTTCCGCCTTTCTATCATAAGCATAAGATAGAATATTGAATGGGCCATTCTTACCATCAAGTGGAGCGGAACCTATTTGGTCTTGCTCCGGGTGGGGTTTACCATGCCTCCAATGTCGCCATTAGAGCGGTGAGCTCTTACCTCGCCTTTTCACCCTTACCCCGCACCATAACGGTGCGGGGCGGTATTTTTTCTGTGGCACTTTCCTTCTGCCACCTCAACCCCCCTTTAATTACCCCCTTACTAAGGGGGGAAACAGAGGGGTTAGAGAAAACAGACTCCGCATTACGGAGCACCCTGCCCTGTGGAGCTCGGACTTTCCTCTCACCCCCACCCTTCCCTCCCCCTTCAAGGGGGAGGGAAGGGTGGGGGTGAGCGACCATCTGGACTGTCAGGCTATTATTTTTCCATACCAAAGTGCAGATTAACTGCCCTGTTTGCCAGTTTGTCTGCCTCTTTATTCTCTTCACGAGGGATATGCGTGATTACAACCCTTGACCCTTGACCCTTGACCCTTTTTAGAAATGTCTGCGCCTCTTTGAATAATATTGCAATATCCCCGTTCTTCACCCTGTATTCACCGTTCATCTGCTTTACCATCAACTCTGAATCCGAAAAAATCTTTATGCACCCTGCCTTATGCCTCAGTGCGGACTTGAGCGCTGCTACAAGCGCGGAATATTCAGCGATATTATTTGTTGCAATACCGATGTATCTGCCAATCTCATCAACAACCTTGCCGCTGCTGTCCTTCAGGATTACACCTATGCCTGCATCCCCGGGATTGCCCCTTGAAACGCCGTCAGTATATATTATCAAATCTGCAGCATCTGATTCCACTTTTTTTATCATTATTAAATACCCCTCACCCCGGCCCTCTCCCCATAGGGGAGAGGGAGCTTATTATTATTCCTTCCAGTAGTGGATGCGGTGGCACTGGAAACACTGTATTATCTTTGTATTCTTTTTTACCTCAGTGAATGTCTGCGGCGGGACATGCATATGGCAGCCGAGGCAGGAGCCGTTCTTAACAGCAGCAACAGCAAGGCCGTTTTTTGCCTTAAATAGGTGGGTGTATTTTTCTAAAAGCCCCTTGTCTATCTTTGCACCCTTCTCTTTTCTTTCCTTTATAAGGGCGCTTAATTCCTCCTCTGTCTTTTTAAAGTCTTCCTTGATTTTGGCATCTTCAGCGGAGAATCTCTTTTCCTCCTCTTTTGCAGCCTGCTCCTTTGTATTAAGCTCCTTCTTGATATTCTCTATCTTCTCAAGCAGGACAAGCAGGTCGTCTTCAATACTGCCTTTTGCCTTTTGCGCTGCCTCTATCTCTGAAAGGATGGCCTGATATTCCTTATTTGTCTTTATCCCGGATGTCTTTGATTTCAGCTTCTCAGCCTTTGTATCTTCGTCCTCAACAGCCCTCTCTTTATCGCGCTTCTCCTTTAATAAACCGTCATGAGTAGCTTTTATCTTTGTCAGTTCAGAATGCGCAGCATCAAAGGATTGCCGGGCCTTATCAATTATCTCCGGAAGGCTCTTTTTCTCTTTTTGCAGTTCTAATATCCTTGTGTCTGTCTCCTGAAGTTCTATAAGGAATTTAAGCTGCCCGCTGACTTCAATTGTATCTGAAGGCATTAAAGATACTCCTTTTCACCCATTCACCGTTTCCCCTATTTTCATATCTTTTATATGGTGGGCCCACCAGGATTCGAACCTGGGACCAACCGGTTATGAGCCGGTGGCTCTACCAACTGAGCTATGGGCCCAATCTTCTTAAAAGGGTTCAAGGATTCAAGTGGTCAAGTGATTTCTCCTCGAACCCTTGAATCCAAGAATCCTGGAACCCTGAGTTTTATTTATTCCACAAAGCTCTTTAACAGCTTGCTCCTGCTCGGATGCCTTAATTTACGGAGCGCCTTTGCCTCAATCTGCCTGATGCGCTCCCTCGTAACATCAAAGTTCTGGCCTACCTCCTCAAGGGTATGGTCGGTGGGCTCGCCAATGCCGAACCTCTGCTTTAAAACACGCTCCTCCCTCGGAGTCAGGGTCTGGAGCACGCTCTTTATCTGCTCCTGAAGACTATATTTAATCGCTGCCTCAAGCGGTGATATTACCTTCTTATCCTCAATAAAGTCGCCAAGGTGGCTGTCCTCTTCCTCTCCAATCGGTGTCTCAAGGGATATCGGTTCCTTTGCAATCTTAAGCACCTTTCTCACCTTATCAATGGGGAACTTCATCTCTACAGCAATCTCCTCCGGGGTCGGCTCCCTGCCAAACTCCTGCACAAGGTGCCTTGAGGTTCTAATAAGCTTGTTGATTGTCTCAATCATGTGAACAGGTATGCGTATAGTCCTCGCCTGATCTGCAATCGCCCTTGTGATAGCCTGCCTTATCCACCATGTTGCATAGGTGCTGAACTTGTAACCCCTGCGATATTCAAACTTGTCAACCGCCTTCATCAGGCCGATATTCCCTTCCTGAATCAGGTCAAGGAACTGAAGGCCCCTATTCGTATATTTCTTTGCAATGCTCACTGTCAGCCTTAGATTCGCCTCTATAAGCTGTTTCTTTGCCTCCTTCGCCTTGCGCTCTCCCACCTCCAATGCGTGCACCGCTTCCTTTAATTCCCTCGCAGAGACCCCTGCCTCAAACTCTACCTGCCTTATATGCTGGAGTGCATTTTTATATGTCTTTTCTATCTCTATCAGTACATCTTCATCAATCCCTGTCTTTCTTTCAACCTTCTTTATGTCCCTGCCTTTTTTCCTGATATTCTTTAATGCCTCGTCAATCTTGTCCCTCGTGTATCCGAGCTTTCTGATGCAGGAGACCATTTCCCTTTCGGACTTCCTGATCTGATAGCTGAGATCCTTTAACCTGTTAAGGATCCTGTCTACATACCTTGAATTCAGGCCTATGGATTCTATCTTTTCTGCGGTTGCCGCCTTAATGTTTTTAACGGCAGCCATCTTTTTCTTTATCTTTTCCTCATTCCTGAGCCGTGCTATATCCCTGTGCAGGCTGCGGAGCTGGGCGGTTAATTTCTTTACCTCGCTGATCCTCGCCAACGTTTTATCCTGTAATTCTTTCTCCTCCTGCTCCGCAATATCCTCTATATCCTCTTCATAGGCAGAAACCACTTCCCTGATAGATATCTTCCCTTTTTTGAGTTTGTCTCCGAAAGAGAGGATCTCATTTATTGTCATCGGCATATTAAAGATAATCCCTGCAACCTCTCTCTCGCCTGCCTCAATCCTCTTTGCTATCGCAACCTCTTCTTCCCTGCTCAACAGCGGGACAGTCCCCATCTCCTTTAAATATAAGCGCACAGGGTCGTCTGTCCTTCCAATGGTGCCGGGTGTTAAATCTATCTTTAACTCCTCTCCCTCTGCCTCTGCCTCAAAATATTCGCCCTCTACCTCCTTTTCTTCAGCCTCTTCAACCTCCTGATCAGGCTCAGCAGGGGCGCTCCGATATCTATGCTCTTCGCTGGGATCAATAATATCAATATCCATCTCGCCGAACATCACCATGATGTCGTCTATCTGCTCGGAGGAGACCACATCTGCAGGAAGGGCATTATTAAGCTCATCATAAGTGAGAAAACCCTTCTCCTTGCCAATGGATATTAAATGTTTTACCTCTTCTATTCTTTCTTCCTTTGCCATGGATACCTCGCAAAATCTATAAAAATATTTTCAGTTTACGCTTTTTAATTCCTTCATCTCGTTAAGTATCTGCCGCCTTGACTCTGTATCGCCCTTCTTCTCTGCCGCACTTAGCCTCTCCTGAAGCTCACGCATCCTGTCCTTTATCCCCCTACCCTTTATCTTCTGCACGCAGTCATTAAAACTCTGCTCAAGATCATCATACTCCAGATCCCTGATTGAAAGCGATGATAAGAGATTTGCAACCACAGGGTCATCTATTCCGGACAGGTCTTTAAGCCCCTTCCCCTCATCAATTGCCCTGTAAATTATATCTGCAACCTTCTTATAATTTGGGTCCCTAAAATCATCTGTGCCTAAATGCCCCCTCACCTTTCTCGCGATAGCCTCATCATTCAGCATTATGTGAATCAGCATCTCCTCTGCCTTTGCGCCGCCACGATGAGCCGCCGGCCTTTGAGCGGCCTTTGGCGCTGCGGAGCCCGCTGATCTCGCTGAATCTCCGGATCTCAATGCCTTTTTCTGTGAGAGCGCTTTTAGTTCTGCTAATATATCTGTCTCATCTATCCCAAGTCCTTCTGCAAGCCTCTTAATATAAAGATTCCTCTCAATCCTTCCGGGTATGCCGTTTATTAAGGGCAGAAGCTCATTCACTACCTTCATCTTGTCATCAATTGCAGTTAAAGGGTCTTTGCCCCGCACCTCGCTGAATACAAAGTCAAAGAGCCTTTCAGAATTCTTCAGCCGTTCAACAAAGGCATCAACGCCATTCTTCCTGAGAAATGTATCAGGATCCGTGCCCTCTGTGAGCGCTGCCACCTTGACCTTCATCCCGGCTTCAAGAAAGAGGGGTGCGCTCCTTATGGCTGCCTTCTTCCCTGCAGCATCAGGATCAAATATCAGAATAAGATTATTTGTAAACCTCTTAATCAGCCTTATATGACCCTGCGTCAGCGCTGTGCCGAGGGTTGCTGCTGCATTCCTTACCCCCTTCTGATAGGTCATTATCGCATCAAGATACCCCTCAACAATAAGCAGGTAACCGCGCCTGACTATCTCCTGCCTCGCCTTTTCAAGGCAGTAAAGGTTTTCACCCTTTATATATATAGGGCTCTCCGGAGAATTTATATATTTTGGCAGACTGTCATCAATCACCCTGCCGCCAAAGCCTATCACACGCTTTTTAAGATCAAGGATGGGGAATATTATCCTTCCCCGGAAGCGGTCATAAAAACCATTTTCCTTTTTTATAATAAGCCCAACCTTTTCAAGTGTAGCGGCATCAATCCCCTTCTGCCTTAAATATCTGTATGCAGCCTCCCACTGGGGAAGGGAATAGCCTATCTTAAACTCTTCTATGGTATTCTTCTCAATACCCCTCTTTTTTAAATATCCCCTTGCCTCTTCTGCCTCCCTGGACTCAGCCAAATTATTATAGAAATATTCCGCGGCCAGCTCATTGGCCTTATATAACTCTTCCTTGTTGTCTTTCTCTATCCCTTCTCTTTTGCCAGGCTCAGGGATTTTTATACCTGCCCTTTCACCCAGATACCTCAATGCCTGAGGAAAGGTAAGGCTATCATATCTCATCAGGAAGTGGAATACATTCCCCCCGACTCCGCACCCGAAGCAATGGAATATCTGTTTTGCAGGACTTACAGTAAAAGATGGCGTCTTCTCTGAATGAAAAGGGCATAACCCTTTGTAGTTCTGGCCGCTCTTCTTTAAGTTAATATGCTCGGATATAATAGAGATAATGTCTATCCTCTCTCTGATCCTGTCTGCTAAATCATCTGGGATCATTTGTCTGTCCCGATTATCTCTTTACCCTGTTAAAACCCGAACACCCCGTAACCTTTACATCACTCACGCTGTCAAGAAGGAGATTCATGCCGAGATTGTCGCTTGCTATGTGGCCGGCAATTACAACATTGATATGGTGTTTCTCTGCCTCCTTCTTGTGTTCATCACTAATGTGCATAGCAACTATTGTGCCTACACCTGCCTGAGATAGCCTTTCAAAGGCATCCTTTGAACCGCCTGTACCACCTGTCATGTCCACAAATATCTTTCCTGTCCGCCTCTCTTTTGAGCCGATAAGGATATTTGGGCCTGCATTATTCTTTATGGCCTCCTGATATTCGGGTATCTCTTTCAGAGACCCTACAACATCCTTCAAGGTATCAGGGTTTTTATCATCAAAGAGCTTCTGTAGATAGGTGGTCACTGCATTATCAGCTGGTGTATGCACGCACATAAAAGGGATGCCGAGAAGCCTTGCAGCATCAACTGCCCTCGTATGATTCACAGGCATTACCCTCCGCTGCACCTCTTTTATCCTCTCGCTGAGGATATCCTCTGCAACATTAATCGGAACGCCGAATTTGTTCAGTATATCTGCCTGCATATGCATCACCTCATAAAAATTTGCATATGCCCGCCCTTCGGGGTGGTGGGAGATTACAAGATCAACCGTCTCCCCGCGCTCCCTTAACCTGTCTGCAAGGATTATCTCTCCGACCTCAATATCTATGCCTGCAAGCACATGCCTGACATCAAGATTCTCATCGCCATGCAGGATCCTTGTATCAGCATAGGGGTTTTTTAATGCCTCTAAGTCGTAGTCCTTCTTTTCGTCATCTTTAAGGGATTTATAATCTTCGCCTCTTTTAGTAAATTCTTTATCTATTAAGGCCTTTCCCCTCGGATCAGACTCTATCCCCTTTTTTATAAAGTACTCATACAGTTCCCTTAGCTTCAAAAAAATTCTCCAAAAAAAATAAGGGGCTCACCCACCTAACGCAGGCTTCTGATGCAGCCCCTTGATCATATAAGAACAATTTATTAATTACTGCCGATAAGCTCTTTAACTAATCTATTAACCACAGCGCCGTCTGCCTTTCCGGCCACCCTCGGCATCAGCGCCTTCATCACCTTGCCCATATCCTTCTGGGATACAGCGCCTGTCTCTGCGATTGCCTTCTTCACCTCTGCCTTTATATCATCCTCTGACATCTGCGGCGGCAAATATCCCTGAAGTATCTCTGCCTCTTTCTTTTCCTTCTCTGCAAGGTCATTACGGTTACCCTTTGTAAACTGCTCTATAGAATCCTTGCGCTGCTTGATGGCAGTAATTATAACATCAATTATCTCCTTGTCAGAGAGCTTGTAGCTTGTCCCGCCCTTCTCAATCTCCTTATTCTTAATTGCTGCCCTAAGCATCCTGATGGTTGAAACCTTCACCTCGTCACGGGCCTTCATCGCCTCTTTCATGTCATTAACAAGCTGCTCCTGCAAAGACATATTATTACTCCTCCTGATATCTTGGAAACTCTTTAAACTTTTTGAGGGCCTTCTTTTTTGCAGCAATAGCCTTTTTCTTTTTCTTTACACTGGGCTTTTCATAGTGTTCGCGCTTCTTTACTTCGGAAAAAACCCCTGACCTCTCACACTGCTTCTTGAATCTTCTTAAGGCATTTTCAAAGGATTCGTTATCTCTCACCCTTACAACGGACATTCACTTTTCGCCTCCCCTCTGCCAATCGCATGCATTTAAATAATAAAAAAAGTAATATAGACCTGCTCCCTTAACTCTTTGTAAACATGATACTATAACAGACACATCGTTGTATGTCAAGATTTTTAAAGTAAATTTTTAGCCCGGCGGCCATGCGAGCCTCCTTCCACCAAGCATGTGTAAATGTATATGATATACCGCCTGCCCGGCATCCTTATTGCAATTAAATAGCGTCCTGAAGCCTGATACCGAAATCCCCTTATTTTTCGCAATGTTATTAGCAGCCATAAAGATATGGCCTATTAATGCCCTATCCTCTGTGGTGATATCTAAGAGGGTGGGGATATGTTTTCTTGGTACAATAAGGGTATGCACAGGCGCCTGCGGGTTTATATCCTCAAAGGCAATTACCATGTCATCTTCATATATAATCTTTGCTGGTATCTCTTTTTTTATTATCTTACAGAAAATACAGTCTGGCATGATTTTTCCTCCTATTACTACTATAATAATAACTTGCGAATCTGCGATTCCCCTCCTTTGTAAGGAGGGGCGAGGGGAGGTAGATAATTAGGGGAGGAATATTTGTTGGTAACCTCATGGTAAATGTTTATTTTCCCTTAATTTATTACAGCTTTTTACTTACCTTGCCCTTTATGAGGCTTATTAAATCTCTTTTCAAGCTCATCATAAATCTCCTGCGGCGCAATATCATGGTACCCCATTACCACCAGTGTATGAAACAAAAGGTCTGCTATCTCATATATAATCGCATCCCTCTTATCGTCCTTTGATGCGAGCAGCACCTCCCCTGCCTCCTCAGATACCTTCTTTAATATCTTGTCCTTGCCATCCTTAAATAACGATGCAACATAGGAGCCCTCCTTTGGATTAGCCTTCCTGTCCATAATAATATCAAAGACCTTTTTAAGTGTATCTGAGGAAAGCTCCTTATCTTCGATCTCCTGCATCTCGGAATTAAACCTTCTATAAAAACAGGACCTCTTATTTGTATGACATGCAGGCCCCTTCTGCTCAACCTTTATTAATAGCGTATCTGTATCACAGTCAATAAATATATCCTTAACGCGCTGGATATTCCCGGAGGTCTCACCCTTCTGCCAGAGCTTCTGCCTTGAGCGGCTCCAGAAATGTGTAAGACCGGTCTCAAGGGTCTTCTGCACAGCCTCCTTATTCATAAACGCAACCATCAGAACAGTATTATCTTTATAATCCTGTATTATTGCCGGTATCAGACCATTATTATCAAACTTTATATTGTCAATTATGTTCAATCTACACCTCCAGTAGGGGCGAGGCGGTGCCTCGCCCTTTTTTGGGCGACCCCCTGCCTGTCGGCAGACAGGAACGGGTCGCCCCTACATTTTTAAGGAAGCCTTCATTTCTTTCTTTTAGCCCACCACTCCTTTACCTCTTTTGTCAGGAGAAAACTGATTATAATTGCAACGGGAACAAAGAGGGCTGTAAGGAGCGTCGTTGACACATTAATAATACCTGCGGACTTTATGCCCTCAAAGACAAACTTTGCAAGGCTTACAATATAATAGGAGATGATAATAACAGAGAGCCCTTCAACAGTCCTCTGTAGTTTTACCTGCGTCTTTGTTGTCTCATCAACACTCTTCTGAAGTTCCAAGCTCTGCTCCTGAATATTCAGGTCAACCTTTGTCCTCAGATTGGTTATAATGTCAATCATCTCCCGCCTTATCCCATCTATGCGGCCGGAGAGCCTTTTATAATCATCACCCAGCGCAGCAGTAGCAGAAAGATAATATTTGCTAAGCGACGGCCTGTCTTCCACAGCCCTCTCACCCCATCCACCTAATATATTTTTCATTAGCTCTATTCTGCTAATCGTATCCGATGAATAGTGCCTCACCTCTTCAGATACACCTGCAATCTCGCCAAACTTTGTGCTTAAGGAATATAGCCACTCCTTCAGGTCATCAGGTGTTGCCTTTGGCAGATTCATGCTGATAGCTGAAAGCTTTCCAACAAGGCCTGCCTCAATCTCATTCATCTTATCAGAGGTAAGTATATATTTACTTCTCTCATTCCTTAACAGATAATAGCAGTTCTCAAGGATGGTAATTTCCTTAACAAGCCCCTCCAAAACATCTTCAGTGATTCGTATAGTCTCGCCTGTAATTACAAACCGGTCCCTTCCGCCTTTGTAAAAATTAAAGTCTGCATAAATCCTAACACCATCCTTTACAATGCTCCCATAACCCTCCCTGCCGCCCAATGTCCCTTCAATCTCAAGCCCTGTCATCTCCCTGTCATAGACAAGTATCTCTGCATCTGCAATGCCTCCGCGCCTGAATTCAAAGTCAGTCCTTTCAGGGAACCATATCTGATAGGTGTACACATCCATCCCCTGATCCATCTTTGCAATTATACGGCCGCTATCCTTATACTTACCAACTGCTACTGCCGCCATCTCGCGCCACCTTATATCCTCGTCCTTAAGACCCAAAGACCTTGCAATATTTACAAACTCCTCTTTAATCTTATCCCTCGTAAGGGAACCAACCAAAAAACTAACAAACCTGATATATGCCTTATGGGATGGCGACTTTATAGCCTCCTCTGTAACACCTTTTATCTCAAGAGGCATCCTGCCAGCCTCCCTGCTGTCTATCAGGTATTCAGGAAGCGATGGTTCCTTTGCAATATATTTGTCAGTAACATACAGGGCGCAGTAGCACCTTCCATAAACCTCCAAGTCCCAGCTCATATAGGCGCAGGGGCAGATAATATCGCTGTCTTTAAGATAATCTCCTGTTGAAAAACGGCATGGGCAGGTGCGATATCCGTATCGCCTTTCATTCTTTAAAAGCCCGTCAAAAATCTTATTCAGGGCAGTCTCATCTGGATTCACCTTGCAGCCGAATGCCTCTGCTGTATTTTTTACCCATTGCAAAAGCCCCTCAAGCTGTTTTGTTGACACAACCTCGCGGATGGCCTTTCTGGCTGTCCTACTTACCCCTTCCCGGTCAGGAAGATTCAAAAGATGGCGGAGCTTCTTTTCATCAAAGCCGATTACACTATTCCCGTCAATCTCTGTCACAGGAAAGGATCGCTGGCCTGTAAGCCTGTATACCTCGGTTAGCATCCTCTCCTGACCCTCCCCTTTTAGCTCATCAATATTAAGAGGCTCAAAGGTAATGCCCTCGTCATTCAGAAACGCCTCTACCTCATCGCATTTGTAGCAGGTTGTTAATCTGTAGAGCTTTACTGTCATAGCTGCTTCTTATTGCCCTCTTTCTTTTGTGTCATTCCCGCGCAGGCGGGAATCCAGCCAAGGTTTTTTTGTAGGCACGGTTTAAACCGTGCCTACAGACTGGCATAAACACATCCCACATTGTCATTGCGAGGGGCAAAGCCCCGAAGCAATCTCAAAAACGAGATTCTTCGCTTCGCTCAGAATGACAGGTAGGCTCACATTATACCCTCTTAAAATCAAAATCCCCGTCCTTTTCTGTCAATTCAAAGGTTACGCCGCACATGCGGCAGCGCGTAATATCGCCTGCCTTTGGATCTTTTCCGAAATTTATCCTCCACCCGCAAACAGGGCAGAAAAAGCTTACATCAAAGGTCTTCTCAATAATCGTCCGAATCACATTGGCAATGGCATTTATATGGCCGCTCTCTGCCTTCGCAAGATTGATAAAAAAAACCTTCAGGCTTTCATCCTTTGCCTTCTCTGCAAATTCCCTGTAGCGCCTTAGCGCATTTCTTTCAAGGTCAAGGTTATAATTTAGTATCTTTAATACTGCTGCAAAGCCCTGCCTCATCCGCCGAGCCTCCTTACAGCCTCTCTCAGGAAATTGCCATGCTCCTCTTCGTTCCTCCTGAGTCCCTCAACGAGTGCAACAAGAAAAGGATCTTTCAGGAGATGCTCCTGCTCCCTGTATCTCTTCTCAGCCGCTTCCTCTAATTTTAAAGCCTCTTTGGCTATTTCTATATCGTTCATATTGATATTAATCCCCCTCACCCTTCCCTCTCCCCAAAGGGGAGAGGGAAAATTAGTGTGCCTCTCCCACAAGGGGAGAGGGGATTGTGTTGTGGTTCTCCCGCAAGGGGAAGGTTTTTTGTAGGGCAACCCTTTAGGGTTGCTTCTTCAGCAAGGCTAAAGCCTTGCCCTACTGCCCCTCCCTTGATGGGAGGGGATTAAGGGGAGGGTGATAGATTTCATGTCCGATAGATTATCTACAACCTCACCACAACCCCTTTTTTCCTTAAATACTCCTTTGCCTCCCTGATTGTATACTCTTTATAATGAAATATAGATGCTGCAAGAACAGCGTCTGCCTTTCCCTTTGTCAGGCCGTCATATAAATGTTCAAGATTACCAGCTCCGCCTGATGCAATAACTGGTATTGTCACTGCCTCTGAAACAGCCTTTGTAAGTTCAATATCATAACCATCCTTTGTGCCGTCTCTATCCATGCTTGTTAAGAGTATCTCACCAGCGCCATACTCCTCCATCTTCCTTGCCCATTTAACAGCATCAATGCCAGTTGGTTTTCTGCCGCCATGGGTGTATACTTCCCACATTGGAGCTTGGAGATATTCCTGACCCTTGACCCCTGACCCTTGACCCTTTGCCCTTTTCGCATCTATTGCAACAACAATGCATTGGCTTCCAAATCTCTCTGACGCTTCTTTTATAAACTCAGGATTCTCCACTGCTGTTGTATTAATTGAAACCTTGTCGCATCCTGCCTTTAAGAGATTGCGTATATCTTCAAGGGTCTTGATACCACCGCCTACAGTAAGTGGCATAAATACCTGCTCTGCTGTGCGGCTAACCACATCTATAATAGTCTTTCTCTTTTCATGGGATGCTGTAATATCAAGAAACACAAGCTCATCAGCGCCCTGTTCATCATAGACCTTTGCAACCTCAACAGGGTCTCCTGCATCCCTCAGATTTACAAAACTAACACCTTTTACAACCCTGCCGTCCTTAACATCAAGGCAGGGGATTATTCTTTTAGCAAGCATCTTTGCTACAATCCTCCACCCTCCCCTTAATCCCCTCCCATCAAGGGAGGGGAAATAAAAATAACTCAAGATATCCCCTCTCCCCTTGCGGGAGAGGCACAACATATATCCCCTCTCCCCTTGCGGGAGAGGCACAACATATATCCCCTCTCCCCTCTGGGGAGAGGGTTAGGGTGAGGGGTTAATAATAAAATACATGGAGTTATTTATAGAGCGCCCCACTACCTGACTTGCTCAACTTTATCGCCTCACTTAAATTGAGAGAGCCTGAATAAATCGCCTTTCCTGTAATCACACCCCACAGGCCTTTGATCTTTAATAATCTCTTTATGTCCTCTATGGAAGATATGCCGCCGGATGCAATAACAGGGATATTCAGCGACTCCGCCATCTCACGCGTGGCCTCTATATTCGGGCCTGTGAGCATCCCATCCCTTGAGATATCAGTATAGATTATGCCGGCAGCGCCGTATCCCTGCATCTTTAAGGCAAGCTCTCCGGCCTTTATTTGTGTAACCTCAACCCAGCCCTTTACTGCAACAAGCCCATTTTTTGCATCAATGCCTACGAGCACCTTGCCGGAATATTTTTTGCAGGCCTCATTAACAAGCTCAGGCTTCTCAACTACAACTGTTCCGAGTATAACTCTATTTACGCCATAGGAGAGAAGCCGGCCAATTCTGTCTAAATCCCTTATGCCGCCGCCGACTTCAATATCTATCTTTACAGCATTTCTGATTTTTATAATACTCTCGAGGTTTTTCTGATTCCCTGTAAAGGCGCCGTCAAGGTCAACCACATGAAGAAGTTCTGCGCCTGCTGACTCCCATCTCTTTGCCGTCTCTGCAGGGTTGTCTGAATAAACAGTTGCATCCTCTGCCCTCCCCTGCAGGAGGCGCACACACCTGCCGTCTTTTAAATCTATAGCTGGAATAATAATCAACTGAGTTCACCAAATCTTTTCAATATCTTCAATCCAATTTCCTGACTCTTTTCCGGATGAAACTGAGTGGCATAGATATTCTCCTTCCAAATAGTGGATGTAAATTGCAAGCCATAATCTGTTACAGCAGCCATTACACTGCTATCCTCCGGCACACAGTAATAGGAGTGGACAAAGTATACAAAGGGATTATTCCTGATATCTGATAAAATCGGCGCATCTTTTTTTATAATCAGATTATTCCAGCCCATGTGGGGCACCTTTAGCGGTCCGTTGTTTGAAGATGTTGCAGGGAATCTCACAACCCTTCCCTTGATAATGTCCAGCCCTTTATGTATGCCGAATTCCTCGCCCTCTGTAAAGAGAAGCTGCATGCCGAGGCATATACCCAAGAAGGGCTTGCCTGCCTTTATTGTTTTATAGATAACATCCACAAGACCATACTCATTGAGATTCCCAATGCATTTTGCAAAGGCGCCAACACCCGGAAGGACAACTGCCTTTGCATTCTCAATCTCTTTTGGATTAGATGTTACAATGGCATTATGCCCCACCTTTTCAAATGCCTTCTGCACACTCCTTAAATTTCCAACACCGTAGTCAATTATGGCTATCAATTTTACCTCAAAATGATGGCTGCCTTTTTATATTTTTCCCTTTGTGGATAGCACCCCTTTAATCCGATCATCAATGGATGTTGCAGAATCAAGCGCCCTGCCAATGGCCTTGAAGACCGCCTCAATAATATGGTGCGTGTCCCTTCCGTACTGCACATTTATATGCAGCGTCATACCGCTATGATTGACAAATGCCCTGAAAAAGTCTTCTATCAACCCGGGGTCAAAATTCCTTACCTTGCATTTCTTTCCCAGAGATATATTATAGACAAGATATGGCCTGCCGCTTATGTCAAGATTCACAGTTGCAAGCGCCTCATCCATCGGCACTGTGGCGCTGCCGTACCTTTTAATCCTCTTTTTATCACCGAGCGCCTTTGAAAAGGCATCGCCGAGGACAATGCCAATATCCTCCACTGTGTGATGAAAATCTATCTCTGTATCGCCTTTTGCAGTAAGGTCTAAGTTAAAAAAACCGTGCCTTGTCATTAAATTAAGCATGTGGTCAAGAAAGGGGATGGTTGTATCGATGCAGGCATTGCCCTTTCCGTCAATGTCAATGCTGACCTTTATCTGCGTCTCTGTGGTCTTTCTCTCTACCTTTGCTGTGCGCGGCATATGAATCTCCTCTCTATAGCATCAAGATTATTCGTGCAATTGTCTTCCTTTTCCCCTCCTTTGTAAGGAGGGGCGAGGGGAGGTAGATGATCTCACGCCTCTACCCCTCCTGACCTCCCCTTACAAAGGGGAGGAATATTTGATGGCACCCTTGAGTCTCTATACCAGCTCCCTCAGCGCCTTCAAAAACTCCATGTTCTCATCAGGTGTTCCAATGGTAACTTGTAGTGCGTCCTTTAAATGGCCTTTGCCATTCACATTTCTAATTAATATGCCTCTATCAATTAAGCCCTTGTAAACCCTTTCTGCATTCTTCACCTTAAAGAATATAAAATTAGAATCAGAGGGATAGGCTCTGGTTCCGCTTATCCCTTTCATCTCCTCCATCATCCTCTCCCTTTCAGAGATAATAATATCAATCTGCTCATCGATTGGACCCCTGTTTTCAAGGACAAACCGCGCAATAACCTGTGAATAGCTGTTAAGATTATACGGAAGCCTGACCTTATTCAATTCAGAGACTATTCCCTTATCAGCTATCAATATCCCAACCCTCAGGCCTGCAAGGCCTATCTTTGAAAGGGAGCGGAGTATCATAAGATTCTTATACTTCTTTAAATATGGTATAAAGCTCTTCTTGGAAAAATTATAATATGCCTCATCCACTACCACAACTGTAGGGGCGGAATGCATTCCGCCCCTACATTCTTTAATAATCTTTAATATCCTGTCCTCTGAAAAGCAGTTCCCTGTAGGGTTATTTGGATAGCTAATAAATATTACCCTCGGCCTCTTTTTCTTTACAGCAGCAATTATCTTCTCCACATCAAGGTCAAAATTTTCATTTAGGGGTATCTCTATCACCTGCTGCCCCTGCGCCCTCGCAATTATCCCGTACATGCTGAAGGTCGGCACAGAATATAAAAATCTCTCTGGAAATCCGCCAAAGGCAGTTACAATCATCTGGATTAGCTCATCCGAGCCATTGCCTATCATTATCTCATCCTCTTTCACATTAAGCTGGGATGAAATAACCTTTCTAAGGTCATGGAGTTTGCTGTCAGGATAACGGTTTAAGAGTATCCCTTCCGCCTCATTCAATACACTTTTTTTAAATTCAGGTGGAAGGGGAAAGGGATTTTCTTTTGCATCAAGCCTTATCTTAGCTGGGATATCCTTAACCTCATATGCCTTTAACCCCAGCACCTCTTTTCTTATGAGTTTTTTTATATTTTTCATTTACACGTTCTCTATTTCCCTCTCCCTTGACGGGAGAGGGTTAGGGTGAGGGTGATTTTATATCTTTTTCACCCTCCCCTTTGTCCCCTCCCATCAAGGGAGGGGAATTTTTTAGAAATGCATTTCTAGTTTCTTATTTTCTTCACTCTTATCCTCACAGATTTAGCATGCGCCTCAAGGCCCTCCATCCCTGCAAGCCTTTCAATATAACCTGCCACTCTCGGAAGCTCATCAGCAGGATAGGATATGACACTTGACCTCTTTAGAAAATCCTCTACAGAGAGGGGCGAAAAGAATCTCGCTGTGCCGCCTGTGGGCAGTGTATGGCTCGGGCCAGCAACATAATCACCTACCGCCTCGGGTGTGTAGTGCCCGAGGAATATTGCGCCTGCATTCTTTATAAGGCCGAGCAGTTCATCAGGGTTCTCAACAGAAAGCTCAAGGTGCTCAGGCGCTATCTCATTTGCAATCCTCACAGCCTCCATCAGGTCTTTTACAACAATTATAATCCCGTAGCCATTGATGGATTTTTCTACTATCTCCTTCCTCTTTAATGAAGGCAACTGCTTTGCTATCTCTTTGTCTACTGCCTCTGCTATCTTTTTTGATGGTGTAACAAGTATTGCCGATGCCCTTTCGTCATGCTCTGCCTGAGAGAGCATGTCTGCTGCAACAAATGCAGGGTCAGCGGTCTCATCTGCAACTATGAGTATCTCGCTCGGCCCTGCAATCATATCAATATCCACATAGCCGAACACGAGTTTTTTCGCAACAGCCACATAGATATTTCCGGGGCCCACAATCTTGTCAACCTTTGGGATTGTCTCTGTGCCAAAGGCCAATGCGGCAATGGCCTGAACACCGCCAATCTTGTATATCTCATCCACGCCTGCAATGGCTGCTGCAATGAGTACATTCGGATTCATCTCGCCTCTTGGCGCAGGGACAGTCATCACTAATCTTTCAACGCCTGCGACCTTTGCAGGTATGGCATTCATTAATACAGTGGATGGATAGGTTGCCTTTCCTCCCGGTACATACATGCCAACAGCGGCTAATGGCCGCACAATCTGGCCGAGTTGTATCCCGCCATCTTCATAAGTCCATGACTCAAATTTCTGCCTCTTATGAAAGGCAAGTATCCTCTCTGCTGAATGCTGCAGGGCATCAATATCCTCCTTTGCAGCACTTGAGTATGCCCTCTTTATATCATCCTCCATCACCCGCATATCAGAAGGAGCTAAAGAGATTGCATCGTATTTCTTTGTGTATTCTATTACAGCCTTATCGCCCAACTTGCGGACATCACTGATAATCTTTTTGACAGAGGCCTCTATCTCCTCTAAATCTACCTCTCCCCTCTCTCTTATTCTCTTTATCTCTTTTTTAAAATCAGGCGATTTATAATCTATAATTTTCATTTAAAATCCTCTACTGACAGGCGAGACGCCTGTCCTACTGATTGTAAAATCACCACTCGTAGGAGGACAGCCGTCTCGGCTGTCCTAAATTTGATTTTTATTACGCTTTGTGCCGACTTATCGGCACGCCTGTTTCATCTTTGCAAATAAAGATTATATGACCTTTTTCACATCCTCAATTATCTCTTTAACCCTCTTATACTTTATCTTCATGCTCGCCCTGTTCACAATAAGCCTTGCAGTGGACTCTGCAACCCTCTCCACAACTACAAGACCGTTTTCTTTCAATGTCCGCCCGGTAGAAATAAGATCAACTATCTGCTCTGAAAGGCCCATCAATGGCGCAAGCTCAATTGAGCCGTAGAGTTTTATTATCTCTACCTGAAGCCCCTTCTGGCTGAAATAGCGCTCTGTTATATTCGGATATTTTGTTGCAATACGTATTCGCGACCCTGCCTTCTGTAATCCCGCATCCTGCGGCTCTGCCACAATAATCTGGCAATATCCGTATCCTAAGTCAATGGGCTCATACACATCTTTTTCCTGCTCCATGAGCACATCCTTGCCCACAATTCCCATATCACATGCGCCATATTCCACATAGGTCGGCACATCAATTGCCCTGATGATAAGAAACCTCACATCCTTCGCTGGCACATCAAAGATAAGTTTTCTTGTATCTTTTAATACGCCCTTTACCTTAATGCCTATCTGTGAAAAGAGCTTAATTGACGGCTCAAGGAGCTTGCCCTTTGGAAGGGCTATTGTTAAAGATTCAAGCCTGTCTTTTTCTGATTCTTTATTCTTAATCTTCTTCATTTATATCCACACAAGATTTAAACGGGTTGTAGGGGCGACCCGTTCCTGTCTGCCGACAGGCAGGGGGTCGCCCAAAGAGGGCGAGGCATCGCCTCGCCCCTACAGTCTTTACGAAGCCGATACCCTCTTTATCTTCGCGCCAAGCGCCGACAACTTCTCCTCAATCCTCTCATAGCCCCTGTCAAGATGATAGACGCGGGTAATCTCTGTCTCTCCATCCGCTGCGAGAGCGGCTAAGATTAATGATGCGCTTGCCCGCAGATCCGTTGCCATTACAGGCGCTCCGCTTAATCTTGCGACGCCCCTTACAACAGCGCTGTCTCCATGCGCCTTTATATCAGCGCCCATTCTCTTAAGTTCTGAAATATGGGTAAATCGATTCTCAAAGATGGTCTCGGTTATAACACTTGTCCCGTCCGCTATGCTCATCAGCGCCATAAACTGCGCCTGCATATC
>CAKKST010000220.1:0-483 GCA_919903585.1 Nitrospiria bacterium
GATTAATCCCAAACCTCGCCATGCCTGCAACGGCTTTTGGATTGGAAAGGGATTTTAGTTTTTTAAGAACATCGGTATAGTTCATTAGTAAGCATTCAAAACTTTAGTTTATATTTCCTACCAAGGTTTTTACATTCCCACCATGGAATATCTAAAACAGCCCCTCTAAAGACATACAACTCACAAAGGTCTACTTTGGTGTAGATGGTATAAAGTCGTTTAAAAAGTTTTTCTGGATTTGCCTTTTTCATTTGTTCAGGTGTCTTAATTCCAATGGCATAAAGCTTCTCTGCCATTTTAGGACCGATATTTTGTAGTGTTTGCAATCGCTTGATGGCTTCTGTTTTTTTATTTTTGTTCATTTACTCCTCAATCGCCCCACCCAGTGTTTTAAGATGTTTGCGGAATGTGTAGGAAGGGTCAGCAGCACGCTTAGACAGGTATTTATCAAATTGGAGCTGCTCACGAAGTTTCTTTCCGTTC
>CAKKST010000220.1:493-6039 GCA_919903585.1 Nitrospiria bacterium
TTGATAGATTGTGCGGGCTGTGGAAAGAAGTTCTTCTATCTTTTGATTTGGGACAAAAAGGACACCGTCGTCATCAGCAAAGACAATATCATCTTTTGTTACCTCAAAATTACCAAAGCCTGCTGACTTAAGTGCATCGGGATGACGTTCATCAAGCCTCTGCGGCCCAGAAGGGCATGTGCCATAGCTGAAGATAGGAAAGCCAATCTGTATAAGTTCTGCTGTATCACGATGACAGCCCCAGACTATTATTCCAGCAAGTCCACACGCCTTAGCTTCCAAAGTTGATAAATCACCAATGCAGCCTTCATCTGTTCTCCCACCATTATCAATAATAAGGATATCGCCATCTTTAGCATTGCCCATCGCCTCAAGGATAATATCCACACTCCCATAGTGCCGCACAGGTAAAACTCGTCCTGCAATTCGGCTTCCGGTTATCAATGGTCGGATGTTAGGTGGAGCGATGCGAATGGGTAGTTTCAATCGCAGACAGGCATCGGCAATAAGGGGGGTAGAGAGTTTGGAGAAGGTATCATTTAGATTTCGGTTGTTCATGGCAAGCTCTCCTTACCTAAATATCAAAGGCGATTTTTTGTTTAATAAGGATTGATAAATCGCATACCCTTAATTTTAGTCTAATCACTTTTACGCTTCTTGCCTTTTGAAGCATTAACCCACCAGTCGCTTTTGTCCTGAAACCACCACAGGGACGAGTCTGTTTTGAGGATTGTTTTGGACAATTTCCGCGCTACATCAGTTTTGAGCCGCTTTACTGCAAACTCAAGCCATTCGTCAGCATATTTGTTGCCGAGGTCTTTGTATTCTTTCAGGGCGAGGATCATCTCAAGCTGGTCAGCGTCATGGGCCAATTTTGCTTCAAGGCTCTTTCCATCTGAATATTCAAGGATAAGTTCTTTTATTTCGGCTCCAAAGGGGAGGGTCTCTGCAAGGTCGTTAACAGCCTTTGTCTCGTCAGCTTCTACATATTTTTTATTCACATAGTTGAGGTCTCCTGTCCTCGCCTCCGGCAGATCATGAAACAGACACATCTTGATGACCTTATCTGTATCTGCCTTTTTTGTCATATGTCCGAGTGTATAGCCGATATAAACAGTTCTGAAAATATGCTCTGCAACAGACTCTGCGCCTGAACCGAGGAACTGAAAGCCTGTCCGCGGCGTCCGCTTTAGCATCCCTGCCTCAAATAAAAAATTTGCAATTCTTTTCATATAGACTCCATCGGATTTTTAATAAGAAAAATAGAGGGTTTTTGAATAGAAGTCAAGTAAAAATGGCCATCTATTTTTGTAATAAATTAGTTTACAGATTTGATGAAAAGGTTTATATTTTACGGAGCAAGGGTTTTTACGGGTGCGGAAATCTATCATGGAGGTAAGCAGATAATCTATGAGCTTCCATCGGTCTATTCCTGCAAGTTTAGGATATGCAGGTACTATTACCATTGTTGTCCTCTTGACGATATTCTTTGTGATGCAAAGCTACTCGTTAACCGGGTCACCTGCTTCTTCTGGTCACCCTCCATTCCTTGATAACAGGCTGCCAGGCAATATTTCCTCAGATAGCCTTTGGTTCAATGCTAAGCTATCAAAAGGTAAATTTCTTGTTGCAAGCCGAAGGCTTTTAGCCCCTTTTTTTAAGGAGACTGTTATCCTCCTGCTTAAGTACGACCATGGCGGAGCGATGGGTTTAATCATTAACAAGCCGACTGAGGTTAAGCTCTCGGCAGTGTTTCCGGAAATCAATGGGCTGCAGAAGAGGGCAGATACTGTTTTTCTCGGCGGACCTGTTGCAAGAAATCAGATGTTAATGCTCATACAATCAGGCAATATGCCTGATGAGTCTTCTAATGTATTTCATAATATATATGTCAGTTCAAGCATGGCTGCGCTTAAGCGCATGGCTGGCGACAGCAAAAAAGGCGATGAATTTCGTTTATATAACGGCTATTCAGGCTGGGCGCTTGGCCAGCTTGAACTGGAAATATCAAGAGGCGACTGGCATATCATTAATGCTGATGCAGAGAGCATTTTTAAAAAAGATCCTTCAGCTATCTGGCCGGATCTTCTCCTCCGCAGCTCAGAAATTCAGGTAAGATTTTTTGAAAAATGAAAAGCGGGAAGGTTTACCTTGGGACATAACCGCATCATCCTTTACCTCCTTCTGCAGCCTTAAGATTTGCCAGTATCCGCTTTAAATATCTTTCAAACTCATCAATCTCCCTGCTTGTAAAACCAAGGAGAAACTCTGGATTAGATGAGGGGCTTTTTATCTTGATTTCAACAGTTCTGCCTTAATCTGCATTATCATTTCATTATTTCTGTCAATTTTTCTATAAACAAGAAATATCTCGTTTTTTATTGGCGTTCCACCTTTCCACAGCAGCTTTATTTTATTTTTATTTAATTCTTCAATGCATAAATAGTCAGGAAGCAGACTGATGCCAAACCCTAACTCAACAGCTTTCTTTATTGAATGCAGATTTGGAATCACCATTGCCGGCTGAATATTAGGTCTCTTCTTAAAATTTTCCAACCAAAAGCGTCTGATAATCGGCAAATTGGCGCTGTAGGTAATCCATTTTTGATTTGAAAGCCAATGTTCAAATAGATTATTTTGCTCTTCTCTTTTACTCTTTTTAAAATTTGGCAGAGAAATATCCGCTGCACCCACTAACAAGAAACGCTCATCTGCTAATTTTGCAAACTCAAAATCTTTTTTGCCAGGCTTTTGCGTTGCAATCACAATATCTAAATCGCCTTTTTCTAATTTTTCAATTAATTTGGCGGTTATATCAAACTGGAACCAAAACCTGCAAATAGAATTTTTTAATTTATGTAGTGCAATTTGATGAAAATACTCCAAGGGGGTTCCAATGCGTATGAGCGGTAGTTCCTTGCTAATCCTTTTGAATTTCTGCTCAACCCTTTCAAGCCCCTCAATAGCCCCGATTAATTGGCTGTAAAGCTCTTTACCATACTCGGTAGGCACCATCTTTCTGGGTGTGCGAATGAATAGCTTGTGACCCATTAATGTTTCCAATGCAGAAAGATGCTGGCTAACGCCTGGCTGGGTCATATATATCGCTTCAGCAGCGCCAGTTATTGTTCCAATCTGATAAATAGCCACGAAGCTGCGATACCATTCTAAATTAACCATAAAAATATTTATAGATATACCTAAATTATATTATTTGAATTATAGAAAATTCTAAGTTATATTGCAATAAAAAAAATGAAAGGAGGGAGGCTGACATGATTTAACACATTCTTACTTTTGCAGTGCTGAAAGATATTGGTAAAAAAATAACTAAACGGATGATTAGTGAATACAGATAAGGAGGATAAAATGGTATCAAAAACTACTTTTAAAGGATTATTGACAATAATAGTATTATTATTTGCTGCTACAAATTATACTTGGGCACAAGAAATACCAGATGTAACGTACACGCTGCGTGGTGAAAATGTCTATCCTGAAGGTATTGCTTATGATTCAAAAACCGAATCGTTGTTTGTAGGTAGTTTTTATAAAGGCGAAATTCAACATATACAAAAAGGGAATGTTACTGTTTTTGTCCCTGCTGGACAGGATGAGCTTCATTCAGTAGTTGGTCTGTTCGCAGATGCTAAAAGACGGCGTCTATGGGTATGTAATTCAGAGGCAGGGGCAAGTCAACGCGCCACACCTGAGTCAATAGGCAAGGCAAGCGTTCATATTTACAATTTGGATAGTAAGGCACTGCTGAAGAGAATTGCATTTACTCAACAATCGGGCCATTTCTGCAATGATATTGCTCTGGATGCAAATGGCAATGCTTATATCACGGATTCTTTCAGTCCTATCATTTGGAAAGTGGGTAGCACAGATTTTGTTTTAAGTGAATTTGTAAATGATGACAAATTTCGTGGTGAGGGATTCAATTTGAACGGGATTCGCATTACACCGGATGGAAAGTATTTAATTACTGTCAAAATGAATTCTGGCCAGTTGTTCCGAATCTCACTAAAAGACAGATCAGTGATAGAAATAAAACTAAATCGGCCGATTGATGCCGGAGATGGTATGATTTTTTCTGGCAAGCGCGAATTACTTGTGGTAGAGGGGTTTGGCGCCAAAGAACCAGGAATCGCAACCCTTATATTCTCAAAAGATTATAGCTCAGCCACTATTTCCAAGAAACTTCAATCACCAAAAATAAAGGTGCCGACCACTATAACGATTGCAGATGGGAGGCTGTTTGTAGTCAACAGCCAATTTAATCACCTTTTTAAGCCAGAAGAATCAGGTCCGCCTGAACCATCATTCAGTATAGTGGGGTTTGACCTTAAACGATTAAAACAACAAGGAGGTGTAACAATGAAAAAGGTATTATTCGTTGTAACAAACCATGACAAATTAGGCAATACCGGGAAACAGACAGGTTTTTACCTGCCGGAAGTTTCCCATCCACATAAGGTATTGACCGAGAAAGGATTTGAGATTGATTTTGTGAGCCCGAAGGGCGGCAAGGCTCCAATGGATGGGGTTGACCTCAATGACCCAATCAACAAATCCTTTCTTAACAACAAGAGTTATGTTGCCAAAGTGGAAAACACACTTGCTCCGAATCAGGTGAACCCTGCCGACTATGCGGCAATCTTTTATGCAGGCGGACACGGTACAATGTGGGATTTTCCGGATAATGAGAAGATTGCAAAAATCGCATCTGCTGTTTACGAGAATGGCGGGGTGGTAGCAGCCGTTTGCCATGGACCTGCAGGATTGGTAAATATCAAACTGTCCAACGGTAAATATTTGGTGGATGGCAAAACAGTATCTTCCTTTACAAATGAAGAAGAAAAGGCCGTAGGACTTGCCAATGTAGTTCCGTTCCTGCTTGAGTCCATGCTGATTGAACGAGGGGCAAGGCATACAAAAGCTCCACTCTGGCAGTCGCATGTTGAGGTAAGCGAAAGGCTTGTTACAGGTCAAAACCCTGCCTCTGCTGAGCAAGTAGGAAAGGCGATGGTCAAATTGCTTTCAAAATAGGCTTTTACATGCATTGGGCGCATAGCCTCAATTAGAGGCTATGCGCTTTTAAACTCCTTTAACTCTCTGTCAATAAAGCAACTGATAATAGCTCTGTATATCTGTTCTGAGTTCCATTTTGACTCCTTTATTTGCAATCCTTAATAACTACTAAATACTATTTAAAAGCAGGATGCATGAAGCTCAATAAATATTTTATCCTCCATGCTGTTTAAAAAAAGAGGGTGGATTTATTTTGTTCAATCCGCCCTTCATAAAAGACTTCTCTATTTCGCCTTTTTCATGGGTGGAACACAGCCACACCCGCAGGAATTTTTTGTCTCGCCCTTAACTTCAGTTTTCTTTTTTTCAGGATGTTCTTTTGCCTCTTTTTTATCTTTTGTCATTGCTATCACCCCCTTTTTGTTTAAGTTTTTGCTTATTAACTTATATATATTGTTAAAAAAATCCCTTATTTTGTTTTTGAATTTACTTTGTGAATTATTTTCATACCT
>CAKKST010000221.1 GCA_919903585.1 Nitrospiria bacterium
GGGCAGGATAGCCGACAGGGACAATAGCAACAGGCCTTAGGTTGTCAGGCATTTTTAAAATCTCAAATACCTGCCATTCATCAAAAGCGCCAACCCATACTGTGCCGAGGCCGGCCTCGTGTGCCACAAGCATCAGGGCCATAATACTTACAGACACATCCTGAATGGAATATAGATGAGCGCCCCTGTCGCCATATCTTTTGGAAATTTTATTATCTGTGCATGCGACAATTGTTAAAGGCGCCTCTGCAATAAAGTTCTGGCCAAATGCAGCTCTGGCAATCTCCTGTTTAAGTTTGGCATCTTTTACAAAATAAAACTTCCTTGACTGGAGGTTTCCTGCACTCGGCGCCCATATAAGGGCTTCAATAAGTTTATCTATTATTTCATCAGGTATATCTTTTTTCAGAAAATGCCTGATACTCCTCCTCTCCAGAACAGCCTTCAAGACATCCATAACAGCCCCTCTATTGTTGTTTTAAATATAAGCTCCCCGCCTAAAAGGCGGGTTTTGCGGGAAGCAATCTGGTCAGTTGTATCTCAGTATATTACCCCTATGGCTATCATAATTGCCTTTTCTGTTTCCTTCATTTTTTCGTCACTTATTTTACCTGCAAAAGGCCCTCTTATGAGTAAGGCTTTGTCTATTGTTGTTGCCTGTTCACATTTAGCCATAGACACCTTAGATAAACCACCTTCATCCCTTTGAAGTAAGACATGGGTAGGGGAGGGTCTTAAGTTTGTAGACAAAGGAACGACAATTATATCATTAGCTAACTTATTTTGAATGTCTAAAGAGACTACCAGGGCAGGGCGATTCTTAATATCCTTTGGCTTTGAAGGCAGATTAACTAAATATATCTCACCTCTTTTTGGATACTCAATCATCCCATGTCCTATTTATACTCTCTGCCGCTATCTTTGTCCATTCTCTGTCTTCCTTTTTTTCCTTTTCAGTAAGGGACAGGTAATAGGCCTCAATGTCTTTTTCAATCGCTCTCTTTCTGGATTTAAGCAGCCAATCTCGCAACATCTTCTCCATTACCTGACTTCTTGGGGTTCCTTTTTCCTTTGCAATTTCATCTATTTCATTAACCACATCACCGCAGATATTATTAATACCATGCGCATATTTTTCCTTAAACTTAGTAAGACCGATTTTTGAAAGACTAACCGTTCTTTATTGCTTTTTGAACAACTAATGGAAGTATATAGACATTGTATTTGTCTTCTAACCTGATGCACTCCTTCTGGCATTCTGTTTCAACCTCATCCAAAGAAAGTGACGGAGGCGCAATAACCTCAATTGCGAAATCCTCATCTTCTATTGGCGGCACTGTTTTTGTTTTTATTCCTGGATATTTTTGATGGAGGCTCTCTATAAGCTCGGCAACTGCATCAGCAAGTAAGCCTTTATCCTGTAATAATGTTTTCATCCTACACACCTTTCTTTGATATGATAATTTTTATTATATCAGCAACAGTCTCTATCTTATTTTTTACAATATTTTCATTAATTTCAACAAGTTCATAATCTGCCTTTATCCTGAGAGTATAAAGCTGCCTTAATGGCAAACGAAAATGTTCCAGAAGGCCCTGTGACTGCTCAGGATGTTTTGGATAGAACCAGTGACCATGAACAAATGGTTTTATTATAGCAAGATGTTTCCATGTCCTGCCTTCTTCTGGATTTCCAAGAGCTGCCCACATTGCTTGGTATGATGCATAATATAATCGTGATATTGCGCTATTATAGCTTTTATGGTCGTAAAGAATTTTTCCATCTTCAAGATAATTTTGAGCATATTTAATTCTAAATTCTATCATAATAGGCAAACAAGATGATACTATATGTGCACTTAGTGCCGCTAATTCAATTCTATCAAAGACCGGTCAAAGGTTCAACGAAAAAGAGTATTCGGGCAGAAATAGCTTCACTTTACCTTTTCAAACACTAATTTCCCCTTCTCCGCATCAACCCTTACCTTATCCCCTTCCTTAAATGTCCCGTCAATCAACTTTAAGGCGAGGGGGTTTTGGATGTCCCGCTGGATGATGCGCTTTAATGGCCTTGCGCCATAAACAGGGTCAAAACCCTCTTTAGCAAGATACTCCTTTGCCTTGTCTGTCAACTCAATCTCAATCTTCTTATCTGCAAGCCTCTTTTTCAGGCGCCGCAGTTGAATCTCCACAATAGTCTTTAACTGCTCCATGCCGAGAGGGTGGAATATAATAATATCATCAACCCTGTTTAAAAACTCAGGCCTGAATTGTTCTCGGAGGGCGTCCATTACCCTGCGCCTCATCTCATCCTCGTCTTTACCGCGGAGCTCTTGAATATGCTGGCTGCCAATATTGGATGTCATAATCACAACAGTATTCTTAAAGTCAACAGTCCTGCCGTGACCGTCTGTGAGCCTGCCGTCATCAAGGAGCTGTAAAAGTATATTGAACACCTCTGGATGCGCCTTTTCTATCTCGTCAAAGAGGATAACAGAGTATGGCCTCCTCCTTACCGCCTCTGTAAGCTGGCCGCCCTCTTCGTATCCAACATATCCCGGAGGCGCGCCGATCAGCCTCGCTACTGCGTGCTTTTCCATATATTCGGACATATCTATCCTTATCATTGCCTGCTCGTCATCAAAGAGAAATTCAGCAAGCGCCCGTCCAAGCTCTGTCTTTCCAACGCCTGTCGGCCCCATAAATATAAATGAGCCAATCGGCCTGTTCGGCTCCTGTATGCCTGCACGCGCACGGCGCACTGCATCTGAAACAGCAGCAATAGCCTCGCCCTGTCCGACCACCCTCTGTTTAAGCCTATCCTCCATATGCAATAGTTTTTGTATATCGCCCTCAAGCATCTTTGTAACAGGCACGCCTGTCCACTTTGAAACTATCTCTGCCACATCCTCTT
The DNA here is from genome assembly GCA_919903585.1 of Nitrospiria bacterium. GTDB lineage: Bacteria > Nitrospirota > CAKKRA01 > 9FT-COMBO-42-15 > 9FT-COMBO-42-15 > JACPZJ01. The sequence continues at coordinate 2,915 of CAKKST010000221.1, forward strand.
CGTCCACCTCTTCCTTTAACATCTTCTGCTTGGATTGGATCTCCTGTAATCTTTTATTCTCTCCCTCAAGCTGCTTTTGCAGTTCATTCATCTTTCCGTATTTTAATTGTGCAGCCTTTCCAAGGTCGCCTTGACGCTCTGCCTTCTCTTCTTCTATCTTTGTCTTTTCTATCTCCTCTTTCAATGCCCTGATCTTCTGTATTATATCCTTTTCAGCCTGCCACTGCGCCTTGAGGCTGTTCCTCTTTTCAGAAAGCTCTGCAATCTCCTTTTCTATTCTTTTAAGCCGCTCCTTTGATACAGGGTCGGTTTCCTTTTTTACAGCCTCCCTTTCTATCTCATGCTGTCTTATCTTCCTCTCTATCTCATCAAGCTCTGATGGCATGCTGTCTATCTCCATCCTCAGCCGCGATGCAGCTTCATCAATTAAGTCTATTGCCTTATCAGGCAGGAATCTGTCTGATATATATCTGTGTGAAAGCACTGCAGCTGATACAAGCGCCGAGTCCTTTATCTTCACGCCATGATAAACCTCGTATCTCTCCTTTAAGCCGCGAAGGATGGAGATGGTATCCTCTACATTCGGTTCTTTTATAAGAACAGGCTGGAATCTCCTTTCTAATGCAGCGTCCTTTTCAATATGCTTTCTGTATTCGTCAATTGTAGTAGCGCCAACGCAGCGCAGCTCGCCCCTCGCAAGCGCAGGCTTTAACATATTGGATGCATCTATTGCGCCCTCTGCAGCGCCTGCGCCAACGAGTGTGTGAAGCTCATCAATGAATAAAATAATCTGCCCTTCTGCTGCAGTAATCTCCTTTAAAACTGCCTTTAATCTTTCCTCAAATTCGCCGCGGTATTTTGCGCCTGCAATCAGGGCGCCCATGTCAAGGGAAACAACCCTTTTGTTCTTTAATCCCTCTGGCACATCACCGTTTACAATCCTCTGCGCAAGACCCTCTGCAATAGCGGTCTTGCCAACACCAGGCTCGCCAATAAGCACAGGGTTATTCTTTGTCCTTCGTGAGAGGACCTGTATCACACGTCTAATCTCATCATCCCTGCCGATTACAGGGTCAAGTTTTCCCTTTTGGGCAAGATCAGTCAAGTCCCTTGCGTATTTTGCAAGCGCCTGATACTTCTCCTCAGGCGTCTGATCTGTAACGCGCTGCGTGCCCCTTAGCTCCACAAGGACTGCAAATATCCTGTCCTTTGTTGCGCCATTCCCCTTCAAAATAGCGCCTGCTGAACCGTCGCCATCAGCAATGGCAATAAGCAGATGCTCTGTGCTGACATACTCATCCTTTAATCTCTCTGCCTCTTTTTCTGCGCGGGAAAATAGTTTATCAAGGCGCGGCGCTATATATATCTGTCCCACTCCGCCGCCGGTAACCTGCGGTATCCTGTTTAATTCATCCTCCAGCTCTTTTGTTATCTTCTTTGGGTCAGCGCCGAGCTTTTTCAGAATAGGGATAACAACGCCCTCTTCCTGCTCTAATAAGGCAGATAAAAGATGCTCCACATCTATCTGCTGGTGATTGTGCCGCTCTGCAATGGCCTGCGATTTCTGCAGGGCATCCTGTGATTTTAATGTCAATCTGTCAAAACGGATCATTGTGTGTTCACTCCTTATCTATCTTTACCTTTATTGTCCTTCCAGATTTTACCAATGGATACTTCAACTCCTTCTCCCTTTCCATCAACTCCTTTTGTAGTTCTTCCTTAACCTTTTTCATCATCTGCCTCATTGCATCCTCCATCTCGCCCCTCATCTGCTCCATCTTCTCACGCATGCTAAGGATAATTTCAACACCAGCGAGATTGACGCCGAGGTCGCGGGTAAAACGAATGATCATCTCAATGCGCTCCACATCCTCCTGCGAATACATGCGCACCCCGCCTTCCCTCCTCTTTGGCTTTACAAATCCCTCTCTTTCGTAGAGGCGGAGGGTTTGCGGATGGATGCCGAGCATCTCCGCTACAACGCTTATTAAATATAATGGCTTGTCCTTCTTCATTTGTTAGCGCTTCCTGAAACCTTTAAATGTTATGCCTGCCCTCGGATTCTCATGGACTATTTTATCAAGGTCTTTTATAAGGTCTTTTGCCTTCTCGCTGATGTGTTTTGGCACAGTTGTCTTTACTGTTACATAATGATCGCCCGAGCCTCCGCCCATAAGATGAGGTATTCCCTTGCCTTTCAGCCTGAACTGCTGGCCATTCTGTGTGCCTGAGGGAATGGTTAAAGCAACTATACCATCCACAGTCGGCGCTTCTATTTTAGCGCCGAGGGCTGCCTCTGCAAAGGTAATTGGCATCTCTGAATAGAGATTATCGCCCTTTCTTTCAAAAAAGTGATGCGGCGTCACCCTTGTAATGATGTATAAATCACCCGGAGGGCCGCCATTAATGCCTGCGCCGCCCTTGCCTGCAACACGCACCTTTGAACCTGTGTCAACACCTTTTGGTATCTTTACTGCTATAGTTTCATCCTTAAGGGCAGCCCCATTTCCACCGCATGTCCTGCAGGGATTAAGATTGATCTTGCCTCTGCCTCCGCATCTCGGGCAGGTCTGGGAAAGTCTAAAGGCTGCCTTCATTGTGGACACAGCGCCTGTGCCCTTGCAGTCAGGGCATGTCTGCGGGGATGTTCCGGGCTGATTTCCTGTCCCGCTGCAGGCGGTACATTGCGCCTCACGCCTCAGGCCTATCTGTGTTGTTGCGCCAAAGATGGCATCCTCAAGGCTGATATCTATTGCATAGGTTACATCCTCTCCTCTTATCGGCCCTCTCTCAGTCGCCCTCCTCTTGCCAAAGAGATCATCAAATATACTGCCAAGGTTAAAGGACTCAAAATAATCCGCGCCTGTT
>CAKKST010000222.1 GCA_919903585.1 Nitrospiria bacterium
TCATAACCCACATGGGCCCGCAAAGACTTGTGCCAAAATACTCGGCAATTCATATTACCTTAAGCGGTGTAAGGGGCAGCATATTCCCATTTGTTGGGATAGGGCTTATAAACATTGTTGGTATAAAGACCGTCTTTTTATTGTCCACACTCCTGATACTCACTGCTATTGCTGCCCCTATACTTCACCTATACCATATTTCTTCATCTTCTCAAAAAGCGTAGAATATGCAATGCCGAGCGCCTTTGCAGTTGCAGTCTTATTTTTCCTATTTGTCTTCAGGGATTGTATAATGGCAGATTTCTCTATCTCCTCAAGCGTCCTGCCAGAAAGGTCGGCGGTATCCTTTTCTGACGGCTTTAGAAGTATAAGGTCCTTTGGCTCAATATAATCAGATGCTCCGAGGGCAATTGCCCTGTCTATGACATTGCGCAGCTCCCTTATATTCCCCGGCCAGTTATAATTAGCAAGGATTTTTAGCGTCTCAGGAGCAGCGCCCTTTACCTTTCTTATTTTATTCTCCTTTATAAAAAAATCTATAAGAAGCGGCATGTCATCTTTTCTATCTCTTAATTGCGGCAATTCAATCTGTATAACAGAGAGTCTGTAAAAGAGGTCTTCACGAAAATTGCCTTTTTTAATCTCCTTTGAAAGGTCTCTATTAGTTGCAGCGATAATCCTTACATCAACAGGCAGGGTCTTTGTGCTACCGACCCTCCTTACCTCCCTTTCTTCCAGAACCCTCAAAAGCCTCGGCTGCATTTCAAGTTCAAGCTCACCGATCTCATCAAGGAATATTGTCCCTGTATGCGCTGTTTCAAAGGCGCCCTGCCTTGCTGATGTCGCGCCTGTGAAGGCGCCCTTTTCATGGCCAAAGAGCTCGCTCTCTATCAGACTTCTTACAATTGAGCCGCAGTCAATAACCACAAAGGGATTCCTTGCCCGCAGGCTGTTTTTATGGATCGCCTTTGCAACAAGCTCCTTTCCAGTCCCTGTCTCGCCTGTAATCAGGATTGTTGCATCGGTCTTTGAGACCTTCTCAAGTATGCCAAAGACCTCCTTCATCTTTGAACTCTTCCCAACGATATCCCCAAACCGGTCCTTTTTACTTGGTGTGAGCTCTATTTTTTCTTCAACAGGTGTAAACCGAAGCCCTGTATTGCCGAGCCTTATTATAGAGCCTTCATTTAGAAAGGCCTCGGAAACTCGCAGATCATCCACAAATGTCCCGTTGGTGCTGTTTAAGTCCTTTATGATATACTGCCCCTTCTTCTCTTCTATCTGTGCATGAAACCTTGATACTGTGTTGTCTTCAATTACAACATCATTCTCTTTTTTGCTTCCGATCCTAAGGAGGCCTTTATCAATTACAAACTCCTTCCCTGCCATAGCCCCCTTTGCTATAACAAGCTTTACCTTTTTCAAAAGAAGGGTTTTGACTGGTTCTTTTGTAAAGATTTTTAATGTGGTGTCAGTGCTTTCTTTTTGGTTTGGCATAATAATTTATATCGGGCAGATGATATGGCCGAGCTTTTCTGTGAGTTTTAAATTTTCTGAATAGTCAATGGGGATCTCTATCAAGACAGGCTCTTTTGAACCCAATGATTGTCTGAGAAGCGGGAGAAATTCTCTTGCATTGCTAACCCTAAACCCCTTTATCCCAAAGGACTCTGCATATTTCACAAAATCAGGGTTTTTAAAATAGACGCCAAAGGCATTACCAAATCGCTCCTTTTGTTTCCATTCTATAAGGCCGTAGCTGTTATCTACCCAGACAATGATTACAATGCCAAGGCCGAGGCGCTTTGCTGTCTCAAGCTCGCTTGCAGTCATCAAAAAGCCGCCGTCCCCGGCAACTACAACTACATTCCTTTTTGGATGCACAAGCTTTGCAGCAATCCCGCCCGGAAGGGCAATACCCATTGCTGCATAGCCGTTGGAGATCAGCACAGTATTCGGCCTGTGTGTTGGGAACATCCTCGCAATCCATAATTTATGCGCGCCTACATCGGATATCAAAATATCCTCTAGCCCGAGCGCAGCCCGCAAATCAGAGACCACCTTCTGCGGCTTCATTGGAAAGGAATTGTCATTTTTGAATTCTGTAAGCTCCTTAAGAATAGTTTCCCGCAGGGCGGTGTATATCTTGAATTTTTTCTTTCCCTTTAATAGCGCAGTCAGCGCCTTCAGGCTGTCCCTTATCTCTGCTGTTATCTCAACCTCTGGTATGTAAAATTCATCAATCTCGCTGGGCACAACATCAAGATGGATAATCTTTTTGTCCTTATTGGAATTCCATTTGTCAGGCGAGTATTCAACAAAGTCATAGCCGATGGCAATGACCACATCTGCCCTGTCAAAGCCGCACATAATCCAGTCGCGGGATTGGAGCCCAACTGTAAAAAGTGACAAGGGGTTCCTATAATCTATAGACCCCTTTCCCATGAAGGTATTTGTAACGGGTATCTGGAGGCGCTCGGCAAACTCCTTCAGCTCTGCTGCTGCCCTTCTCCGCGTTACACCATTGCCTACGAGTATAATCGGGTTCTTTGCCTGCTTAATTATTGATGCAGCCCTTTTTATTGCATCAGGGTTCGGCAGGGGATATTCTATCCCATTGCTTGCCAGAGGGCTGCCTGTCGCCTCTACCCCAGCTATGTCGTCCGGAACTTCAATGTGCGTGGAGCCGGGCTTTTCAAGCTGGGCGATCTTAAATGCCTTTCTTACTATTTCCGGGATGACCTCAGGCCTTTCAACGCGGATATTCCACTTTGTTGCAGGCTGAAACATCTTGACTATATCAACATACTGATGGGACTCTTTATGAGTATTTTTCAGGGATGCCTGTGCAGTGATTGCAACAAGCGGGGCGCGGTCTAAATAGGCATCTGCTACACCTGTGAGTAGATTGGATGCGCCGGGGCCGAGTGTGGCAAGACATACGCCGGGCCTACCTGTCAGCCTGCCGTAGACATTTGCCATGAATGCAGCGCCCTGCTCATGCCGTGTGGGGATAAAATTCATCCGCTTTTTTCTGAGGGACTCCATCAGATAAAGGGTCTCCTCGCCGGGGATGCCAAAGATATATTCTACTCCCTCTTTTTTCAGGCACTCAACAAGCAGGTCAGATGCAAGCATCCATTTGCTCCATTTTTAAACAAAGCAGGGGCAAACGTCTGCCGCCCCTGCCTGTTTTTAAAAAAGCTCTATAACCTATTTTACAACCAGCTTATATGTATCACTAACACCGATCTCAGTATGGCTCGCATCATTTACCCTTAGCTCAACCTTATGCTCGCCCTTTGAGAGTTTCGCACCTGTTAGTTTATATTCCTTCGGTTGTTTTACGGGCTTCTTTTCCTTTCCATCTATCCAAAGGTGGACATGGTCGCCCTTTGGCCCCTTTACAAAATCGTATTCCACTGAAAGCGCCTCCTCCACGTCATCATACTGGCATTTTGTAATCTTCACAGATGTTGCCTCTGCAGCAATAAGTATTGCGGAGTACAAAAAGATACCAGCTAAAAGCAGTGTTGAAACAATCGTGATTCTTTTCCTCATAAATTTTTCCTCCTTAGTTTTTTGATTTTCTGAATTACAATGTTTTTAACATTACCAGAATCCTGTGCAAATGTCAATACCCGGCTGCATCAGTCTTGACTTTAAAATTTTTTGGCGCGGTGTATTTTGTTTTCAGGTCATAACCCCTTCTAACTTTAATCCCTTGAAAATTCCCTTTTTATAAGATACAATGCTGTTTGTATGCAGCAATTTATTGATGCCTTTACGGAATATCTGAAGGTAGAAAAAAATGTCTCTGAACATACATGCAGAAATTATATAAGCGACCTGATGATGTTCAAAGAATATGTTGATAGAGATATTGATATAAAAGCTATAGACAATCTTGCTGTGCGGGGCTTTCTCGGACTCCTTTCAAGAAAGGGAGAAAAGAAGTCCTCTATCGCAAGGCGGCTCTCTGTCCTGCGGACATTCTTTAAATATCTCCATAGGGAGGGATATGTTGAAATAAATCCGGCAAAGATAGTGGCAACGCCAAAGCAGGAAAAGATGATGCCTGCCTTCCTCTCTGTAGACGATGCCTTTTCATTGATGGAGATGCCAGTGGGCGCAGATGTGCTTACCTTAAGGGATAAGGCCATCCTTGAGACCTTTTATTCAACAGGCATACGCATTGGCGAGCTTGCAGGCCTGAATGATCCTGATATTGATTTTACCTCTGGGCTTGTAAAGGTAAGAGGAAAGGGGCGTAAGGAGCGGATTGTGCCTATAGGCGAGAAGGCCATGACTGCAATAAAAAATTATCTAAACAAAAGGCTGGAACTTCTTGAAAAGGGTCAAAGGGTCAAAGGGTCAAAGGGTCAGGGCAATGAAACAGCATACCTGTATAATGATAACGTCCTTTTTGTAAACAAGGCTGGTAACAGGATTACAGAGAGGAGCATTGCAAGGATAGTGGATAAATATGCCAGCAGGCTGTCAAATATAGCGCATATATCGCCTCATGGCCTGAGGCATACATTTGCAACACATCTGTTAAATGCAGGCGCGGACCTGCGCTCCATTCAGGAGCTCCTCGGCCACAAGAGCCTTTCAACAACACAGAGATATACGCACCTCGGCATAGATAAATTGATGGAGGTCTATGACAAGGCGCATCCGAGAAGCAAGGTAAAAGGGTAAAATTATGTATCAGCAGTTTCGTATTGAAAAAACAAGTGGCTTAAATTGTGAGTAAATAAATGCCTAAGACTAATAAAAAACAGATGGTCTTAATAGAAGATGACCCCGTATTCCCCTCAACACGCTTTCAAGGCAGCAAGCTTAAAATAGTAGATTGGATATGGGATGCCATTAAGGACTTAGATTTTCATACTGCCCTTGATGCCTTTGGCGGCACTGGGTGTGTTGGTTATATGCTAAAGGAGAAAGGTAAGAAGGTTACATATAATGATATATTAAAATTCAACTGGTATATTGGTCTTGCGTTGATTGAAAATGATAAAGTCAAACTAACAGACAATGATGTTGATTTTCTTCTTGCAATGCACGATGAAATTAGATATCCAACTTTTGTTTTTGATACTTTTAAGGATATTTACTTTACAGATGATGAAAACCGATGGATTGACATGGTTGTAACAAATATAAATCTTCTTGATGACATTTATAAAAAAGCCCTTGCCTTTTTTGCCCTTTTTCAAGCCTGCATTATTAAACGACCCTTTAATCTTTTTCATAGAAAAAATCTCTATTTAAGATTTGCAGAGGTTAAGAGGGATTTTGGCAATAAGGCTACTTGGGATACACCTTTTGAGGTTCATTTCAGAAAATTTGTTGACGAGGCCAACCAAGCAGTTTTCTCAAATGGGCTGCAAAACAAAGCATTAAATTCAGATGTTTTTGATGTTGAAGAAAATTTTGATCTCATATATATAGACACTCCTTATATTTCTATAAAGGGTGTAGGCGTTGATTACTTTAGTTTTTATCATTTTCTGGAAGGGTTAGTCAATTATTCCAAATGGAGTGAAATGATTGATTACAGAACGAAGCATAGACGGTTAAAAGGAAATGGTTGCGTCTGGGTTGATAAAAATAGAATTTACTCGGCCTATGATAGATTATTTGAAAAATTTAGTGATAGCATTTTGGTGGTTTCTTATAGATCTGATGGCATTCCATCAATTGAAGAGTTGGAAAATCTGCTGAAAAAATACAAACCAACTGTGGAAGAGATAAAAAGAAAAAATTATAAGTATGTTTTAAGCGCTAATCATTCTGAAGAGGCTCTTTTAATTGGAAAATAAAATTGTTTGGGAATATAACATCTTTAATAAAGCATTGACTATTATTAAGTAATCATTTATTGTAAAAAAAGGAGAGCTAAATGTTTCACGGCACGACTATACTATCTGTCAGGAGAAATAATAAGGAAATATTATTCCTCAATGTCAAAAATGCAATCGCGCATACAGATATTTTTGGGTGTTTGACGAGAGAGGGGTTTTCCAAAACAAAAAATTGAGTTTGAATGTAATGAAAGAAATATCTTAACCAAGAGGAGAAACATAAAGAATGCTTAGAATAGAATCAACGGATTACAAAAACAGGACATATTTATCAGCTATTGAAGCCGCTAAATATTTAGACATATCTGTAGAAATGCTTCATAATCTTGCCAACAAACAGGCTATTAAGTCAAAGATTGCAACAAGTGGACAGATGCGATTTGATTTGAAGGAACTAAGGAAATATGAGGAGAATCTTAAATCCAAGCCCCGAAAGAGAAAAATAGATATTGAAGAAGTAAATATTATAAAGATAAATGAAACAGTTCAAAAAATCTTTGTTAAAAATTCAATGAAGATGAATGATTTGCCTGAAGATAGCGTTCATTTAATGGTTACATCCCCTCCATATTTTAATACGAAGATGTATTCAAGAGAACCGATTAAGAATGACCTTGCCGATATACACGATGTTGATGAATGGTTTGAGAAAATAGGCGAGGTATGGAAAGAGGTTTACAGAGTTTTACAGCCCGGAAGAAAGGCATTTATAAATATAATGAATCTTCCAATAAGGACAGAAAACGGAGGCTTTAGGACATTAAATTTGGCAGGCAGGACAATAGATGTATGCGAAAGAATAGGTTTTATCTTTAAAAGGGATATAGTTTGGCATAAGACAAATGCTGTAAGGGCTCATTTTGGAACATATCCTTATCCTGGTGGTATTTTGATAAATAATATGCATGAGTTTATTTTAGAATTTAATAAACCTGAAAAGAAGGGGCTTAGCAAATATGGGCATCTAACAAATGAACAGAAAGAACAATCAAAATTAGATAAGGAGTTCTGGGTGACGATAAAAAAGAGTGATGTCTGGATAATGAAACCTCAAGGAAGTGGCGACAGGCGAAATCATATTGCACCATTTCCTTATGAGCTTCCTTATAGATTAATCAAGGCATTTAGTTATGTGACTGAAACAATCCTTGACCCTTTCGTTGGCTCAGGGACTACACTCCTATCTGCAGCAGATTTAAAAAGAAATGGAATAGGTTATGAGATAAATCCTGAAATTGCCTTTGAAGCAGCAAAGGGTTTAAAAAGCTATCAGACTAAATTGTGGTGAGGAAGAAGGGAGATAAGCCCCCTCACCTCAATCCTCTCCCACGAGGGGATAGGAAGATATAGGAAGGTATTTCATATGAAATTAGACGGAAAGACAATATATGCCCAATCCAGTGATATAAAATCTCGCACCTATCTGGAATATCGCAGGGATATGAAAAAGAAGGCAATTGCTGAATTAGAAGTATTGGAATGGCTGGAAGATAAAGTAAAAGAATTGTATCCCAAAAAACAGGTTAAGGTCTATAAATCTGGTGGAGATAAATTTTTGTGGTTTTTAAGAAAGGGTGGGATTTCAAGAGAATCTGATTTTGTTGCAGAGATAGATGATGAAAAGATAGAAATTGAATTTCAATATGGTGGTGGAGATATACAAGAGGATTATATTTTTGATTTTAAAACTTCAAAGGTTGGGAAAAAAGTAAAGGGACAGAGAGAACGGGTTCCCAAAAATATAGTTTTCCTTTATTTATTCAAAGAAGCTCCTACTAAATTTGCTTTTATCCCTGCATCATGGATACTGAAAAGTGGTGTTGAAGGTGTTGCTCCTGCATGGGGCAATAGAGAGGTTTATAAAATCACCGGTAAACAGCTATTGAGGAGGGTAAAAGATGATCCATCACTTCAACAAATATGGAATTCTATTAATGCAAAACTTTTTATATTAGATTTCCAGCATGAGTTAATTGATATAAACAAAGAGAGGCTTTCCCATCTGCTTCAGAGCGTGATTGATGAAAACAACATTGTAAAAATTATACCTAAAGATTTAGACAGCTTTTTTAAGATTTGTTTCATCTTAGATAACATAAATAAGATTCCACAAAATGCCAATCTTTGGCTTGTCTACCTCCTAAGTTATATCAATGATAACAACTCATTAGAAGAAGTATCTAAAATTGCCTATTGCATTGACTTTCTCTATTCTAAAATTGAATTAAAACCAAATGAACTCACCCCAATGGTTAGAAAAACTAAAGAATTGCTTACAAAGATTAAAACCTCCCACAAGGAAAATGGTTCTTATATATCCTCACTAAAGGTAAGCCCATTAGATGAAACCAGATATGCCTTGTTTTCAATAAACATTCTGGAGGATTTAATTCAGGATATAATTTTCTATTACTCTGTTACAGAATTAAAGCCGATAAAAAAGATATACGAGAATGTAGAAGATATTAAAAAAACTTACAAGTTGATTAAAGAGGCATAATCTTGCTTTATGGACATAACTCCAATAAAATCCATTAGTGGCGGCAAAAAATTTTGGGAGAAAATTTATCGGCATTGATATAAACAAGGAATATATTGAAATAGCCAAGAGAAGAATTAAATCCTTTGAAGCAGATTATTCCAGATATAATGCTGTAGCGAAAGAAAGACAATTAAAAATATTTGAGGGGCAAGTGAAATATAAGAGGCTCGGCAAAGGCAAATTGATAAAAATGGCCTGATGATTTTTGATAAAAATTTGAGCCGGGTTTGGATAGCTTGAAATACGATAAAAATTTAACTATTATTAAGCAATCATTTATTGTTAAAAAGGAGAGTTAAATGTTTCACGGGACAACGATACTATCTGTAAGAAGGAATAGTAAGGTCGCCATTGCAGGCGACGGCCAGATAACAATGGGCAATACTGTAATGAAGAGGAATGCAAAGAAGGTAAGGCGCATGTATAATGATAAGATGCTCGCCGGCTTTGCAGGGACAACAGCAGATGCCCTGACACTATTTGAAAAGTTTGAGGCAAAGCTTGAGCAGTACAGGGGAAATATCACCCGTGCAGCAGTGGAGCTTGCAAAGGACTGGAGGACAGATAAGGTGCTTCGCAGGCTTGAGGCCCTTCTTGCAGTTGTGGATGCAGAACATTCCTTTATTATATCCGGAAATGGGGATGTAATAGAGCCTGAGGACGGGATAATAGCAATAGGCTCAGGCGGGCCTTATGCGCTGGCTGCAGCGCGGGCGCTTTCAAATCACACCTCCCTAAGTGCAAAGGAAATTGTTCAGGAGGCAATGAAGATAGCTGCGGAGATTTGCATTTATACTAACTCAGAAATTGCAGTAGAAGAGCTTTGACATTGATTAGATATTTTTCAGTTATTATAATCTTTTTATTGCAGGCATCTCTCCTTTATGCCGAGAGCGCAAAAGACCATTATGATAAAGGTGTTACTTATTTAATGAATGCCGCCTTTGCAGGCCACACAATTGATTCAGCAAGGCTGCTGGATAAGGCTATTATTGAATTTAAAGAGGCTGTAAGGCTCAATCCAAAATATGTAGAGGCCTATTATGACCTTGGCCTTGTATATAAAACGAGGGGTAAGGATGAGCAGGCAATAGAGTCTTTTAAAAAGGCCATTGAGATAAAACCTGATTCTACTGATGCCTATATGCAGATAGGCGATGTATTGTATAAAAAAAAGGACTACAACAATGCCCTCCTGGAATACAAAAGGGTTGTTGAGATAGATTCTAAGAAGATTACTGCATACACGGCTATCGGCAAGATATATACAGATATGAAGGACTACAACAGCGCCCTTTCGCATCTTAAAAAGGGGCTTGCTATTGATCCTGAACATCTTGATTTGCACTTTTATCTTGGAAATGCCTATTATGGATTAAAGATGCATGACAATGCTATTTCAGAGTATAAGGTAATATTAAAGGAGCGGCCTGAGGAGGGAATGGTATATTACAGGCTCGGCCTTGCATATAAAGAGAAGGGGCTTTCTGATCTGGCAGAGGATGCCTTTAATAAAACAATGGAATACAGCCCCTTTACAGATGAAGAGGCAGGGGCAATGAGGGAGCTTTTGGAAATAAAAAAGAAAAAGGAGAAGAAAAAATAAAATGGGATACTTTACACCAAAACAAATAGTAGAGGCGCTTGATAAATATATAATCGGCCAGCACAAGGCAAAGAGGGCAGTTGCCATTGCCCTGCGCACAAGGTGGCGCAGACAGCAGTTGGCTCCGGAATTAAAGGACA
>CAKKST010000223.1 GCA_919903585.1 Nitrospiria bacterium
TGGGTCGATGCCGCCATGGTTATTCTGGCCGGGCTTAAACCTGTATTTGTGGATATTGAATTAGATACTTTTTGTTTTGAAATAGATAAACTGAAGAAGTCTATTACACCAAAGACAAAGGCTATATTGGTTACTTATATCTTTGGCATCGTGCCGGATATTGAAAAAATCCAGAAAATAGCTCAAGATCATGGTCTAAAACTTATTGAGGACTGCTCACAATGTTTTGATGCCTCATATAAGGGGCACCTGATCGGAACATTTGGAGATGCAGCTTTCTTTAGTCTGACAAATTTCAAGGTTTGTTCATCGTTGTTTGGGGGTATGATTATTACAAATGACGAGAAATTGGCAGACCAATTGAATAAATTCAGGGATAACAGTTTATTGCCAGCCAGAGGATCAATGCTCTTAAAACTTATATCAAAAGATTTGATATATTCAGTATTCTTTTCAAGATGGCTCTTTTCCTATTTCACCTACTTTGTCATTCTGATTTTAGAGCGCATAGATCCAAAGATTACCTATCGTCTTTATTCTGGAAATATAAAGGTTATCCTTGGGCAGCATGGCAACAGGTTGTTTGAAAAATTTCCTGCTGATTACCTAATGGATTATACTGATGTGCAGGCAGATGTGGGTCTGGCTTCTTTGGCAAGGGCAAAAGAGGTTACTGATATCAGAATTAGAAACGGAGAGATGCTCAGGGGATTATTGCAGGGTGTATCGCAAACAAAAATACCTGTCAGATTAGAAGATGCAGTGAATGTATACTGGAGGTTCCCTATAATAAGCAATGATATGGACGGCTTAAAAAGGTTCCTTCTTAAAAATGGAATTGATTCAGCCCCAACATATCTTGCATTGTGCAGCAGCGAGCCTGGTTTTGAGCCTTACCACGCATCAATGCCAAATGCTGAAAGAGTAAAAAATAGTGTGCTTGTAGTGGAGGTAAATGAGGATCTGAGCGAAGATGGCATTCGCTGGACAGCATCGCTTGTTCGTTCCTATTTCAATAAAGATGCCTTCTAATATAATACTATGAAAACCCTGTTTAAAAAGATAAGGGCAAAGGTGCCAATAGGACTCTATCATCTCGTGAAGGCGAGATTTTTGAGAGTTAAATTTCCTCATGCTATCCAATTTAACATTACTTTTAAGTGCAACCAGC
>CAKKST010000224.1 GCA_919903585.1 Nitrospiria bacterium
AAATAATAACCCATTCCCATAAGGGAGAGGGGACTTTAAAATCCCCCTCCCTTGATGGGAGGGGGTAGGGGGAGGGTGTATAAGGAGGCACATTGATAACCGAAGAAAAGAAGACACTGGTTAATATAGAAGACGAGATGAAGACAGCGTACCTCAATTACTCCATGAGTGTAATTGTGGGTCGGGCGCTTCCGGATGTAAGGGACGGCCTAAAGCCTGTGCACAGGCGCATCCTTTATGCCATGCTGCGGGAAGGCCTCCTTTCCGATAAAAGATACTCTAAGTCTGCGGGTGTTGTTGGAGAGGTGATTAAGAAATATCACCCGCATGGTGATACAGCAATATATGATGCTATGGTCAGGATGGCGCAGGACTTTAATATGCGCTACCCCTTAGTTGATGGTCAGGGCAATTTTGGAACAATTGATGACCCACCTGCGGCTTATAGATATACTGAGGCGAGGCTTACAAGACTTGCAGAGGAGGTGCTGCGCGATATTGATAAGGATACAGTACTCTTTACCCCAAATTTTGATGAGACCACAAAGGAACCGGTTGTCCTTCCAACAAGAACGCCAAATCTTCTTATCAATGGCTCGTCAGGCATTGCAGTCGGCATGGCAACGAATATCCCGCCGCATAATCTTGCAGAGGTGATTGACGGCCTTATCCTTCTGATAGACAATTCAAAGGCAACCATCTCTGACCTGATGAAGGTAATAAAGGGCCCTGACTTCCCAACAGCAGGCTTTATACATGGCATGGAGGGGATTAAGGATGCCTATAGCACAGGCCGTGGAATTATTCAGATGCGTGCAAGGGCAATGGTGGAGACGAATCCCAAGAATGACAAGGAAGGCATTATTGTAACAGAACTTCCCTATCAGGTGAGCAAGGCAAAATTGCTGGAGCGGATAGCAGAGCTGGTGCGTGATAAGAAAGTAGAGGGCATCGGAGACCTGAGGGATGAGTCTGATAAAGAAGGGATGAGGATTGTTGTTGAATTAAAGAAGGGCGCCATTGCAGGCGTAATCTTAAATCAGCTTTACAAGCATACAGCAATGCAGAGCACCTTTGGCGTGATAATGCTTGCAATTGTTAATAAGCAGCCGAGGGTATTAAACCTTAAAGATGTCCTCCAGTGCTTTGTTGACCACAGGAAAGAGGTTGTCATAAGGAGGACAAGGTTTGAGCTGAAAAAGGCAGAGGACAGGCTGCATATATTAGAGGGCTTAAAGATCGCCCTTGACAATCTTGATGCTGTAATTACCCTGATAAGAAAATCAAAGACGCCAGAGGATGCGAGAAATGGCCTTATGGAGAAGTTCAAGCTGAGCATAATACAGGCACAGGCCATCCTTGACATGAAGCTGCAGAAGCTCACCGGTCTTGAAAGGGAGAAGCTCTTAGAGGAATACAGGGAGATACAAAAGGCCATTGAGTATCTCAGGTCTGTGCTTGCGAGCGACAAACTGGTTATAAAGATTATAAAGGATGAGCTCAAGGAGATAAAGGAGAAGTACGGTGATGAGAGGAGGACAGAGATAATACCTGAGACAAAAGAAATCTCTCTTGAAGACATGATTGCATCAGAGGATATGGTGATAACCATCTCCCATTCTGGTTATATAAAGAGAAACCCCTTAAACCTCTACAGAAGCCAGCGGCGGGGCGGCAAGGGGATGATGGGCATGGAGACAAAGGAGGAGGATTTTGTAGAACACCTGTTTAGCGCATCTACGCACGATTATCTCCTCTTCTTTACAAATGCAGGCAGGATTTACTGGCTAAAGGTATATCAGGTGCCGGAGGCTGGAAAGCTTGCAAAGGGCAAGGCTATTATAAACCTGCTTCAATTTTTACCGGATGAAAAATTAACAGCAGTTCTTCCAATTTCAAAATTTGAGGAGGGGAGATATGTTGTAATGTGCACAAAAATGGGTGTTATAAAGAAGACAGACCTTTCTGCCTTCAGCAACCCGAGGGCAGGCGGCATTATTGCCCTTTCCATTGACGAGGGCGACAGCCTTGTTACAGCAGGTCTTACAGACGGGAAAAAGGAGATTCTCATCGGGACAAGGGACGGCCTCGGCATAAGATTTAAAGAGGATGAGGTAAGGGATATGGGAAGGTCAGCAAGGGGCGTAAGGGGAATTGATTTGCAGAAGGGCGATGAGGTTGTGGGTATGGAGATAGTCATGGACAACTCAACAATAATGACAGTAGCAGAAAACGGATTTGGAAAAAGGACAGGGCTTTCTGAATACAGGCTGCAGGGCAGGGGCGGCAAGGGGATTATTACATTAAAGACAACAGACAAGACAGGCAATGTGGTTGGCATACTGCAAGTGGCTGACGATGATGAGATTATGATGATAACTGCCAATGGAAAGGTTATCAGGCTAAAGGTAAAGAGCCTAAGGACAATCGGCAGAAATACACAGGGCGTAAAACTCTTTGATATAGAAAAAGGCGATAAGATAATGGCTGTCGCCTTATTAGCTGAAAAGGAGGAAGAGGCAGGTGAAGGGGAGTAACGCTCTAATTTATGCAGCCCTCTTTTTTATTATAATATCCTCCGGATGTGATGTGATTCCAAAAAGGCATTTTGAGAATGCAGAAAGGAAGTGGACAGAGGGAGACTACAAGGGCGCTTTAAAGGAATACGAAAAGATTATTGAGGATTACCCCAAGAGCACAGTAGCAGATGATGCATATTACTGGATGGGCGTTACATATTATCTAAGCCTGAACCGGATAGATGATGCCCTCAATGCCTTTCAGAATCTTACCGACCATTATCCCGGAAGCGAGTACTTTTTCCAGTCCCAGATGTATATCGCAGAGATATATGACAAAGGGAAGGGGAACTACAGGCTGGCCATAATAGAGTATCAAAAGATAGTTGAGCACGCACACGACAGGGGGCTTATAGAGCAGGCAAGATTTAACACAGCAGAGGCATATTTTAAGCTCGGGGATATTAATCAGGCGAGGATAGAATGGGAGTTAATGATCAACCAGACCCCGGATGGCAAATACACAGAGGAGGCCTACTTCAGGGCAGCAAAGACATACTTTATTCAGGGGAGGTATCAGGAGGCCATTGAATTCTACCAGAAGTTCCTTTCAAAATATCCTGAAGGCAAGCTGGTGCATGATGTAAGGTTTGCAATTGCAAACTGCCTTGAGGAGCAGGAGAACCTGCAGGAGGCGCTTCAGATGTATAAGAAGATTGAAAATAATTATCCAAATAGAGATGTCATCGCCAAAAAGATAGCAGCGCTTGAAAAAAGGATGTCAAAATCCCACTGATTTTACCTTTTCAATACTACAACACCTGTATTATCAGCAAACTCAATCTCTGTATTAAATATCCTTGAGATTTCCTTTAAATTGTCAATCACCCTCTTTGCCTCATCGCCTTTTAATACCTTTGGCTGGAACAGGACATCAATATTATAAACAGAAATAGGAATGATTTTGGCCTCGCTCACGCCGGCTTTGTTGAATCTTATTGAAAGGATCATCCCGTCCTTTACATTCTTGCTGTATGAGCCAAGGGCAAAGTTGCCGAGGCTGTAAGCGATTAAGCCATTATTATATAATTCTATTCCCTGCAGTATATGCGGATGGTGGCCGAGGACAATGGTTGCCCCCCAGTCAATGGCGCTATGGCCGATCTTTATCTGATACTCCTTTGGCTCTGTCATTAATTCTGCACCCCAGTGAAAGGAGACGATTACAATATCGTTTTTCTTTTTCGCCTTTTTTATATCCCTTTCAATAAACTCAGACACACCGGGGGCGGAGCCGGGCTTATCAGGCTCTGCATAAAAGTGCAGCGGAAATGTAAATGCATAGGCAAGAAAGGCGATCGTTACGCCATTAACTTCAAAGAGCGCCGGCTTCCTTGAGGATGAAAGATCCTTTCCAGCGCCAATACCCTTAATATTGTTTTTCTCTAAATGCGCAATGGTCTCAAACAGCGCATCCTGTCCGTAGTCCATTATGTGGTTATTAGCAAGCGACACAACATCAAAGCCTGCATTTGCCAGACCCTCTGCTGCCTTTGGGTTTGTTCTGAAGGCAAACTCTTTATTTTCTTCTTTTATACCCTTTGTTGAGAGCGGGCCCTCAAGGTTGCAAAAGGTTAAATCAGCGCCAGCCAAAATCACCCTTGTTATCTCAAAGGGATAGCCAAAGCCAAATTGATCAGTGAACTCCTTTACATGGCCGCCGATCATTACATCGCCTACAGCGATGAGAGAGACGGCAAATCTCTCTTCAACCCCCCTGTGTCCCCCCTTACTAAGGGGAGAATTAAATGGGGGTGAAGGGGTGAAGTCGGGAGTATTTTCATTAGCTGAAGGAAAGTTGTTTGCGGAAAAGAAAAAAAAGATTGATAAAAAAAGAAGAAGTCTTTTCAAATAGAGTTCCTGTAAAGATAAAATATTTAGGTGCCTTCCCTTTTGTATTCGCCGCTCTTGCCGCCGCTCTTTTCAATTAATCGTATATCAGAGATGGTTATGTCTCTATCCACTGCCTTGCACATATCATACACAGTAAGCCCCGCCACTGCCACTGCTGTTAAAGCCTCCATCTCAACGCCGGTCTTCCCGGTAATTTTTACCTGCGCCTTAATCTCTATACATGACCTTTCCCTGTCAGGGTCAGGCTCAAGGGAGAGCTCAATAGAGGTGATATTTAATGGATGACACATAGGTATCAGCTCGCTCGTCTTTTTTGCAGCCATTATCCCTGCCACCTGTGCAACATACAGGACATCACCCTTTGCAACCTTTTTATCCTGTATGAGCTGAAGGGTCGCTGGTTTCATATAAACTGTACAGCAGGCAATGGCCATCCGCTGTGTATCAGATTTATCACTTACATCAACCATCCTCGGCTGCCCCTTTTCATTAAAATGGGTAAGCTTTGACATCTATCCCCCTATCTTTGACATGGACTTTATAAGCAACTCAGGCGGCAGCTCGTTTATATAGTGCTTTTCCGGCTTAATCTCTATGGCTGAAACAAAGATGCGGCGAAGATCCTCATCACTGCCTCCATCACGAATCGCCTTTTTTAAATCAATCTCTAAGGAAGAAAAGAGGCAGGGCCTCAGCTTTCCATCAGAGGTGAGCCGCAGGCGGTTGCATCCTCCGCAGAAGTGGTCGCTGATGGCGCTTATAAACCCAACAACGCCCTTTGCGCCATCAATCCTGAAATTCTTTGCAGGGCCAGAGCCCCACTCATTCTTAATCGGCTTAAGCTCCCCAAGTTCAGAAATGAGGTCTCTTATCTCCTGCACAGGGATGCACTTATCCTTGCTCCATATCTCCTTTGCCCCTGTGGGCATGAATTCTATGAAACGGATATGATAAGGTTTGTTAAATGTAAGTGATGCAAAATCCTTGATCTCATTATCATTAAAGCCTCGGATCGGCACCATGTTTATCTTGATGGGGGAAAACCCAAGCCCTTCCGCAATCTTTATTCCCTCCCATACATCAGCAAGATTGTTTCCCCTCGTTATCTCCTCATACCTGTTTGGATTCATGGAATCAAGGCTGATATTCAGTCTTTTAAGCCCGGCCTCTTTTAATTCCCTTGCAAAATTCCTTAATAATACCCCGTTGGTTGTAAGGCTGATCTCCTCTATCCCTTTAATATTGGATATAGCCTTTATCAGGGACGGCAGACCCTTTCTGACCAGCGGTTCACCGCCGGTAATCCGTACCTTTTTTATACCAAGGTCTGCTGCAACAGAAAGTAGCCGCACAATCTCTTCGTACCTTAAAATTTCTGTATGCGTTATCTCCCGTACGCCCTCTGAGGGCATGCAATAGATGCAGCGGAGATTGCACCTGTCAGTTACAGAAACCCGAATATAGTCTATTTTTCTGTTATAGGAATCAGTAAGTTCCATAAAACTGCTCCAAAGAGATATTAGGAGCTTGTTGAAAAATCCAACAATCTCTGATTACACAGATAAAAGATCAGATTGCACAGATTAAAACCCCTTGAAATATCTGTGTAATCATTTTTCTAATCTGTGTAATCAAGGCTGTTGATGACTTTTTCAACAGCCTGTTAGTATGATAATCAAATTAAAGGAGGCAGTCAAGAAATAAGAAGGGCTTAATTGATAACCATTGGTTTTTATGCTATTATTTAAAAATGAAGATCGTTGCAACAAATAAAAAGGCATATCATGATTATCACATAGAAGAGACCTATGAGGCAGGGATGGCGCTTCAGGGCACAGAGGTCAAGTCCCTGAGAGAAGGAAAGGCAAATCTTAAGGACAGCTTTGCGAGGATAGAGAAGGACGAAATCTTTTTATTAAACTGCCACATAAGCCCCTATTCCCACGGCAATATTGCAAACCATGACCCCATGAGGACAAGAAAACTCCTTTTGCATAAAAGGGAGATACAGCGGCTTATAGGAAAGATTCAGCAAAAAGGATATGCGCTTATTCCCCTAAAGATATACTTTAAGAATGAAAAGGCAAAGGTAGAGCTTGGACTTGCAAAGGGAAAGAAGGCATATGATAAGCGCGAAGACATAAAAAAGCGTGAGGCAGATAGGGAGATGGAAAAGGCATTTAAGGAGGGAAGACGATAGCTGTTTATTTTTACAATAAATTATGTTATTATATAGCAAATGGGGGCGAACGGCTTCGACGGGGATCAGGAAGCTGTTGGCTGCATGCCGAGGTTTCTCAAGTCACTCGCAAAACACTTGAGAAAAACACAAAAGCCAACAACGAATTGGCACTCGCTGCTTAATTAAAGCAGTGCGTTCTGCAGCAGGATGCCTGAGCCTGCTGCGGGGCGTCAAAGATTCAGGCTGGCTGTCCTCATTCTTGCAGAGTGAGGATGGCGAGAACTAATCTGCAATAGCAGCATCAGAGCCTGCTTTGGGGCGTTGATGCTGTAAAATTTAAAACCAGAGCTAAGCATGTAGACGCCATAGCAGAAGGGTTCTCGGACAGGGGTTCAATTCCCCTCGCCTCCACCAGAAAAAAGACTGTCAGTTCATGTCGTTAAAGCCGGGCCTTTTGAAACTTCTGGCATCAGGGAAACACCCTTTCAGTCGGTCGCAGAAATTATATATTCCGGAAATATATTGGTGGCCTTTAGTTCGCCTTAAAATCTCTTTTTTATCTTCTTCTGGCAAATCTTTTAGCTTGTCTATAATTTTATTTTCTATAGCCTTTGCTGATAACATATTTATACCTCCTACTTTGCATATTCTATTTTAATTCATAAAACTTCTATGGTCAATAATTTTATCTCTCAAAAAATATTATGCTGCTGCGCATACATGGTGCTCTGCCTCTACAGACAGGCGCAGACCCATTGTGTGCAAAAGAGTAATAAGACTTTTTATTTCCGGATTGCCTTCTTTGGAAAGCATTCTGTAAAGGCTCTCGCGGCTCAATTTAGCCTTTTCAGCAATGGCTGCCATGCCGCCGTTTGCTTCAGCCACATTGCGCAGCGCCAGCAGAAAGACAGCACGGTCTCCTTCCTCAATGGCGGCATTAAGGTATGCCGCTGCCTCGCATGGGTCTTTGAGGGATTTTATCAAATCTTTTTGGTAAGATGTCAATTTAGACATGTTGTTTTCTCCTTTTGTGATCGCGCCAGAACTCTTTTGCTCTATCTATATCTTTAGCCTGCCTTGATTTATCACCTCCGAGCAGAAGCAGGATAAGGCGGCTGCCATCAAGAGCAAAGTAGATCCGATAACCAGGGCCATAATCAATTCTTAATTCTCGCACCCCTTCACCTACTGAGCGGTTATCGCCTAAATTGCCAAACCTCGCACGGTCAAGCCTGATGCGTATTTTTGCCCTCGCCGTAATATCCTTTAAATTCTCAAGCCATTCCCTAAAGGGTTTTTTACCCTCTTTGTTTATGTAGTAATCTATCTCAAAAGGAAATACTTGCATAATTATTGTAGCTTATAAGTTACAGCATGTCAATTCTTTTTTATACTTTTGCGTTTTGCGTAGGGTATAACTCCCCCAGCCCCCTCTTTATTAAAGAGGGGGTGAAGGGGGAGTTTAATTCCTTCGTGTTAAAAGCCCTGTCCTTTCTAACGAGTAAACGGCACCAGGCGGTAGAAAAACCTGCCCTTTGAAAACAGGGCATCGCCTTCG
>CAKKST010000225.1 GCA_919903585.1 Nitrospiria bacterium
ACTGTCTTTAAATCCGTCATCTCCTCAATGGTATATCTTGGGTCTTCTCAACAAAAAAAAGGGTCTGGTCTTGGAATATCCAATCATGTTATTCATTTTCTTGCCTGCAATGATAAAATATTTTTGCAGAAGACTAAAGGCTGTGTAATAGGTAACCTCAGCCAAAATACTCCCCTAAAGTGTATTTTTTAGGTCTGACCCTATTTTCCTTTGCAGCAGACTAAAGGCTGTGCAATGGGCAGACCCGGCCCTAATGCTTTTTATTAATACTTATTTCTCAAGACCTGACCCTCTTTTTTCCATAGAGGCCTTAAGCTTAGGACGACAGAGGAAGATCAAGGGATATTTCCGAGAATAAAGAGTAAATAGCTTAAATAAATTGATCCGTCGTAGGATCAAAAGTAAAGGAAACTAATTCTTCTCTTTCGGGATTGGATATAGCGGCTCTTTTGAAAACAGGTAGGCAGGTACCGTTGTTTCGCCTCGCTGACGGAGCCAAAAATCCATCTAAACCTTCTTGCACAGCTTCACGAGCAATGCCATGGCACATTGATAGGTCGGTATCATGTGTTAACCATGGCCATTCATTATACTTTTCTCTTAAATCCTTTGAATATCCACTAAAATCGCAGGCAAATCTCAAAAAATACACTGTTCGAGGTTTAGTAGTGTGTTGAGTCAAATATTTTCGCATGTGATGCTTAACCTCAACTTCGGCTGTTTCCCGCTCTAAGGCACTATAAAAAACTCTTATTGATCCATCTGAATATCGGCTTACTATTCTTTGTTTCTCAAGTTGCAATTTCGGCATAAAAGGTTTATCAAGAAGCGTTTCTAATGACTCGTTTTCTTGTCTCTCTCGCAATAATTCTACAATCTCTGCTACTGCCTCTGTAGCAAGACCCATGCGTTGCAAGAAATCAACTTCGCCCTGCTGATTTGAGTATCTGAATACTCTTTTTTCTAAAGACTGTGCAGTTAGTTTCTCCAGCATTATTAAAGACCACAAACGAATTCAACAAATTGTTTAAC
>CAKKST010000226.1 GCA_919903585.1 Nitrospiria bacterium
CAAGGAAGGAAGAGCTTCTTGTGGATAAGGATGACCTAAACAAGATGTGGATACTTAGGAAGGTGCTGAGCCCGTTAAGCATAGTGGAGAGCATGGAGTTCCTGCTTGATAAGATGAGGGGTACAAAGAGCAACAGGGACTTTCTTGATTCAATGCATAAGGGATAAAAAATAGGTTGTAAAAGGCTATAATAATCCGTTATAATATTACGCCCTGATTAGTTTAGGGCGTTATTAATTTTAAGGAGGCTGAGAAATGAAGTCAGATATACATCCAGAATACGCAGAAATAACAATTTCATGCGCCTGTGGCTCGGTTGTTAAGACGAAGTCAACAGTAAAAAGCCTGAAGGTAGAGATATGCTCCCAGTGTCATCCGTTATTTACAGGGACGCAGAAGATTATAGATACCGAAGGCCGTGTTGAGCGCTTTAAGAAGAGGTATCAGAAGACAGAGGCAGCAGCAGAGGCTAAGCCGGCAGTAAAGGCAAAGGCTAAGACAAAGGGGACGGTTTAGGGATTGAGTGTCTCTTTAACATTGACAGCCATGGCAGTAAGGCATATGAGAATAAGGGGTTGCAGGAAAGGGACCTGCTGATGAATAAGAGACAGGCTCCAGTCAGGGCTGCAATGGATGTCCTGATTAGTGATTAGATAACAAGAACCCCGCTTTAGCGGGGTTTTTTATTTTTAAGGTATAATTATGTTTCAAAAATTAGAGGCAGTAAAAGAAAAATACGAGGAGCTTTCAAGGCTGATGAGCGACCCGAAGGTCATTTCAAATCCATCAGAGCTTCAGAAATATGGCAAGGAACAGGCAGAGATTTCCGAGTTAGTGGATAAGTATGAGGCGTATAAAGATGTATTAAAGCAGATAGAGGAAGCAACAGCCCTATTAAGAGAGTCAAAGGGGGAGGCAGAATTTCAAGAGCTTGCAAGGATAGAGATTGAGGAGCTTGAAAAGAAAAAAGGCAAATTAGAGGATGAGATAAAGCTGCTCCTCGTTCCAAAAGACCCCTATGACGAAAAGAATATTTTTCTTGAGATAAGGGCCGGGGCAGGCGGCGATGAGGCAGGATTATTTGCTGCGGAGCTTTTCAGGATGTATTCAAGGT
>CAKKST010000227.1 GCA_919903585.1 Nitrospiria bacterium
GACTTCCTAACTATGTAATGGATTACATAGTTATTTGGTGGGCGCAGCCCACCCTACTACTATCTTTCTATCTTTCGCCTATCTTTTATTTCCTCAATAATATCTTTAACCTTTAGACCTTTCAGCCATTGCTCTCTCTCTCTTGTATAATCCCCCATTCCTCCTTCAAATTGCTGGAGAAAGCGTGCCATCCCTACAGGACCTAATGCTTTGGCCAGGGCTTCTATTCCTAATTTCCTTATAACAGTCGGGTTTAATGTTTGAATACTCATTTTTCTGTTACCTCCATTAACCATTTTACAGGGTTCTCTACTCTTACCCCTAATGCAGCTTTATTCTGTATTGCCTTTTTCAAAAATTCATCATCTGTTGTCAATAACACATCTGTCTTGCCTGCTTCTGCACATGCAATATGTAATGCATCAAAGGGTTTAAAACCTAATCTTTCAATTTCTATTGCCCGCCTCTCAATATCTTCATTAATAACAATATTTTGTTGTAACATTGATGCTAAAATACTAACCTTCAGCCTTTTGTCATCATCTGGGATTTTAGAAACCTCAATATCAATTACCTCGCTATTTAATAAATCCCAGTTCTTAGCCTGTCCATGACTAAGAATAGTAAGTACTGCCTCTGATTCAAGGCGAACCCTATCTTGCGTGTGGTCATCAAATGGTCTGTTCAAGCAACAAACATCAAGATAAATTCTCATAATATATAGTTATTTTACCATATAATTGATAATGATGGAAGAAAAACAAAAAGGGCGGGGGATTATCCCCGCCCCATGATTTGTTTTGCAGCCAATGCCAGCCGCAGTTGGCGGGCACAGCCCAGCCTACTGACTGTTAGATTTACATTAAGTTTAAAATCAGAATGTCAATAAGCAAGCCTGACCCCCTATTTTTCTGACTCGTCTACATTATGGACTGACACTTACATCATCTACTTTTATCATTACTGCTGAGGGTGGAGATATATTAGATATTTCTGCGTTGTTACTTGAGGAATTATCTTTCACAATTTCTATATTTGAAATACCAGATGTTCCTTTTTCAAATACTTGGAGTGTTTTTATGGAATATTTTTTCCTCCCTCCACCGTATGCTCTTCGAAAATTATTGCATAGCTATTTGGCCTGATTATCTCCTTTAAACCCTCTTCCAATGGAAGATTATTAAATTCCACTGTTATGTGGCGGTCTATTTCTGATTCCATCTTTATAGTAACCCCTGTCTTTATAGAGATTTTCTCTAACAGCTTTACTAATGAGCTATTAACTACATTTATACTCAATCTTCCTTCTTTTCTATTATATTTAACTTCTTCTGCCTTAGCAATTGAAGGATAGAAATAGAAGAAGAGCATGAGTAATATTATATACTTATATTTTAATGCCTTTAACATCTTTCTTTTTCCCTAATGTGCTGCTCCGTATAATTGCTATAAGCACAGTCAGGCTTTTTTTTATTATTATACTGCTTCACTGTCTGCGTTGCAAACACAATATTTTTTATATTGTGAATTTAAAATAGTGCCACGGCGACCAAGAACACATTGTGCTGTCAACCTGCTAAAAGCGAAATCACTGCACATAAACCGACAGAGCAGGGATTATGCAGCGCCGAAGAAGGTTTGCGCTGCTTGCCAGTTGAGAGAACAATGCACTAAAAACAAATCTGGCCGGACGATCAAGCGCCACCTTCGGCAAGACGAACTTGATAGGATGCGTGAAGTGAGCCGATCCTCCAAGTCAAAGGTGGATATAAAAATCAGGCAGCATCTAATGGAACGTTCCTTTGCCAGGGGTACACGATA
>CAKKST010000228.1 GCA_919903585.1 Nitrospiria bacterium
TCGGCTATATAATAACAGTAGGCTCTGATTTAAAAGGATGCAAGGGCGCTGTTGAACTTGCAGAGAAACATGGTTTTATATACGCATCCATCGGAATACATCCCCATGAAGTAAAGGATATTACAGATGAAACATATAGTACAATCCGTTCCCTTCTGAAAAATAAAAAGGTAGTTGCCTATGGAGAGATAGGCTTAGACTATCATTATGAACACTCACCAAAGGATATACAGATAAAAAGATTCAGGGAGCAGATTCAGATTGCTAAAGAATATAATCTTCCTTTAATCATACACTCAAGAGACGCTAAGGACGAGGCAGTAAGAATCATAAAAGAGGAAAAGGCAGAGCGCCTCGGCGGTGTATTTCATTGCTTTGGCGGAGACCTCGGCCTTGCAAAAAAAGTGGTAGATATGGGATTCTACATTTCCTTCTCTGGCACCCTCACCTTTCCAAAGGCATTGGAAGCTCAAAATATAGCAAGAGAGATACCAATAGAGAGCATACTTATTGAGACAGACTGTCCTTATCTCGCACCACAGCCTGTAAGGGGAAAGAGGAATGAACCTGCCTATGTGAAGTATGTTGCGGAAAGGCTTGCTGAACTAAAGGGCCTTACATTTGATGATATCGGCAGAATCACATCCTTTAATGCAATGAACCTTTTTAAGATAGAAAGGATAGCTGAGGAAGGAAAGATAACCTATCCTATCAGGGATTCGCTCTATTTAAATCTTACAAATAGATGCACAAGCTCCTGTGTCTTCTGTGTAAGATATTACACAGACTTTGTAAAGGGACATAATCTGCGATTAAAAAAGGAACCGGGTGCAAAGGAATTGATTGATGCAATTGGCGACCCAAAGAGATACAAGGAGATCGTCTTCTGCGGCTATGGCGAACCTTTGATAAGGCTTGATGTTGTAAAAGAAGTCGCAAAGGCTGTAAAGAAAAAGGGCGGCTCTGTAAGGGTAGATACTAATGGACATGGCAATCTTATTCACAAAAAAAATATCCTGCCTGAACTAAAAGGATTAGTTGATTCCATATCCATCAGCCTTGATGCTGATGATGCTGATAAATATTACAAGATATGCCAGCCTG
>CAKKST010000229.1:0-11052 GCA_919903585.1 Nitrospiria bacterium
GCCTTTACGGCAGGGAAGTAATTTTTTTAATCGGCGGCGGCCTCTTCACCCACGGTACAAACTTAATTGAAAACTGCAAGTATTTTAGTGAACTGGTGAGCAATATTCCTGCCCGAAGATAACTTTTCCTTGACTAATAAAGGGATTATAAATTATTATTTGCAGTAAGTCTTAAGATGAATTACAGGAAGATTACATTATTAGTTTTTTTAGGGATAATAGTTCTCGCTGCACTGGATAACAGGTTTGCCGCATATTCAGCCGCTGCCGTCTTTCTTGCATGGTTTCTTCTGTCATGGTATGGGATATTTAATATAAAAAGCCAGTTTATAGGAAAGACCTACTGGCGTGGCAATGGCAGCAAGAAGGAGATTGCCCTTACCTTTGATGACGGGCCTCATGAGCCTTACACCACCCGGATTCTGGATATCTTAAAGAAATACAACATAAAGGCAACCTTCTTCCTCGTCGGCAAGAATATTGAAAAACACCCTGAGATTGTAAAACGGATATGGGAAGAAGGGCATGCGATTGGCAATCATACCTACAATCACAGGAGATTTTTTTATACACTCTTTCCTGCAATCAGAGAAGACATACTAAAGTGTCAGGGGCTGATTAAAAATATCACAGGCATAAACACAAGCCTCTTCCGCCAGCCCTTGGGTATGAGAAACCCGAGCATTGTAAAGATAGTAGAGGATTTGAATATGCACATGATAGGCTGGACTTTGAGGACTTATGACGGCACAGACCAGAACCCCCAAAGAATAGTAAGGAGGGCGCTGAATAGGATAACGAATGGCGCGATACTTGTTATGCACGACGGCTGCGATAAAGGGAAGTGCTCAAAGAGCGGGACTGTAGCGGCCCTTCCAATAATACTTGACGCGCTTACAAAGGATGGATATAAATTTGTTACTGTATCAGAGCTTCTTGATATCAATCCTGTTATCCTTGATGCCCCCCTCACCCTCCCCTCTCCCCTTGGTGGAGAGGATAAAGGTGAGGGGGTGCGGAGGCTGCATAGATGAAGGTAAAAATCATTTCACCCCGCTGGCCTGAGCACAGCATCTGGAGGCAGATGCACTTTAGATTTCCCACGCTGAATCTCGCAACGCTCGCTGCGCTTACGCCAGAAGAATACGATGTGGCAATAGAGGATGAGAATGTTGAGGATATAAATTTTGATGATGACACTGATATTGCTGCAATAACAGCAATGACACCCCTTGCGCCGAGGGCATATCAGATTGCAGATAAGTTCAGGGAGAGAGGCAAGAAGGTTGTGCTTGGCGGCTTTCATGCTACATGGATGCCTGATGAGGCCATCCGGCATGCTGATGCAGTTGTTCAGGGTGAGGCAGAGGGTGTCTGGCCAAAGGTGCTGGAGGATCTAAAAAACAACAGGCAGCAGAGATTTTACAAGAATAGCAGCCTGCCAAAGGTGTCGGATATGATAATACCGCGCCGCGACCTT
Source organism: Nitrospiria bacterium (assembly GCA_919903585.1). Taxonomy (GTDB): domain Bacteria; phylum Nitrospirota; class CAKKRA01; order 9FT-COMBO-42-15; family 9FT-COMBO-42-15; genus JACPZJ01. Next base: position 1,481 of record CAKKST010000229.1, read on the forward strand.
CTTGCATTGAAGAGTTATTTCTTTATCAACCTTGTCCAGACAACACGGGGCTGCCCTTATGACTGCAAGTTCTGCTCTGTTACTGCCTTTTATGGCGGGACATACAGATTCAGGCCCATAGAGGAGATTGAAAAAGAGGTAGAGGGGCTAACAGGCGGAGCAGGCTTTATCTTGTTTGTGGATGACAATATAGTCGGAAATACCCAGTATGCGAGGAAGCTCTTTACAATGTTAAAGGAGCACAACCGCAAGTGGGTGAGTCAGGCGTCTGTGACCATTGCAGATAACATAGAGCTTTTAAAGCTTGCGGCAGAGAGCGGCTGTTATGGGCTGTTTATGGGCTTTGAGACACTGAATCAGGAAAATCTTGATCTGATGGGGAAGCCCTTTAACAAAATACAAAAGTATAAGGATATTATTGCAAAGATACATGGTCACGGCATAGGCGTGCACGGCTCTTTTATCTTTGGATACGACTATGATGATAAGGGTGTATTTGAAAGACTGGTAAAATTTACAGAGGATGTAAGGCTTGATGCAGCATTTATGCCTGTGCTTACGCCATTTCCGGGCACAGAGATTTACAGGAGGATGGAGGCAGAGGGCAGGATAATTGAAAGGGACTGGGCAAGATACGATATGGAGCATGTAGTTTATAAGCCAAAGGGCATGACGGCTGAGGAACTGCAGGAAGGCCATGACTGGGCAAATAAGAGATTCTACTCCTACCCGTCTATTTTAAAAAGGATCGGAAACCTGAGAAGGAGCCTTATGGTCTTTGGCCCAATGAACTGGGACTTAAGAAGGGCATGGAAAAAGGCGCTTTGTATTGAGCGCTTAAAAAATCCTTGACAAAGGAACAGGTTTTGATTACTATATACACTTCTTTGAAGCTTAAATAAGGGGTATTGATTGATGAAAACAATAATGGCAAAAAAAGAGGATGTCCAGAGAAGGTGGTTCGTTATAGATGCAGAGGGCAGGAACCTCGGCAGGCTGGCATCAAGGGTGGCCACACTCTTAAGAGGAAAACATAAACCCATATTTACTCCTCATGTGGATACAGGCGATCATGTAGTTGTTGTAAATGCTGATAAGGTGCAGCTTACAGGGAAAAAGCTAAAGAAGAAGATTTATTATCATCACAGCGGTTATCCTGGCGGGCTTAAGGCAGTAAAGGCCGAGGAGCTTTTAGCTAAAAAGCCGGGGGATCTGGTAAGGAAGGCAGTTAAGGGTATGCTTCCAAAATCTATCCTCGGCAAGGGAATGATTAGGAGGCTTAAGATATATTGCGGCGCCGAGCATCCACACACAGCACAAGGCCCCGAAGCCTTAAAAATATAAAAAAAGGAGATTCACTATATGGCAGAAGCCATTTATGCAACTGGAAAAAGAAAGAATGCAATAGCAAGGGTATGGTTAAGCCCCGGCGAAGGCAAGATAATTGTAAATGCGAAAGTCCTTGGCGATTATTTTGGCAGGGAGACCTTGCAGATGATGGTAAGGCAGCCGCTTGAGCTTGTAGAGAGGATAGGCAAGATTAATGTCTCTGCCAATGTTTGCGGAGGGGGGCTTTCTGGTCAGGCAGGCGCAATCAGGCACGGGATTACAAAGGCACTTGTTTTAATGGATAGCGCCTTGCGGGAGAAGCTTAAAAAGGAAGGTCTCATTACAAGAGACTCGCGTGAAAAAGAGAGAAAGAAATACGGCCAGAAGGGCGCAAGAAAGAAATTCCAGTTCTCAAAGAGATAATTATACCCAAAAGCGGTTTTTTAAAGGGAAGGCATTTGCCTTCCCTTTTTTGTTTTTAATTCATCTTTTTATTTGTCCTTTTAAAATTTAATTGGTATAATTGAGGCATTAATTTTTTGCCCTTTAATAAGGGGTTAAGTGCAGCTCAGAAGAAGGGGTTATTTCCGCAATGATAAAGAAATTTCTCATATTCACAGGCATCCTTGCAATTATTGCAGGCATTTATTTTATCAGCACAAAGGGAAAGGCTGTTGAGGAGGCCAGAAAAAAGGTTAGGGAGACAAAGGAGCTTGTTGAGGATGCGGCAAAGGATGTTGTAAAGGGGATAAAGGCAGATACAAAGGAGATAGCAGATGCCATCTCAAATAAAAGCAGGGAGGCAATAGTAGAGGTTAAGGAGCTTGGCATTGTTGTAAAAAAGAAGAGCGATAATATTGTAGATAAGACAAGGACAGCAGCAAACGACGCTGCAATCACTGCCAGGGTAAAGACAAGGCTCACAAAGGATAGAGAGATATCAGGGCTTGACATTAATGTAACAACTCAGGATGGAAAGGTAACCCTGTCAGGCAAGGCAGATTCGCCGCAGGAAATAGCAAAAATAATTGATACTGTACTTAATACAGAAGGGGTGAAGGAGGTGGTGTCAGCAATAACTATCAAAAAACGGGGGTAGTATTAAGTAAAGGTTATGATTTAATAAATTATAATAGTGCAACGATTTGTCGGAAGGGAAAAGGAGAGTCTTTCCTCCGGCCTTTATAGGGCTTCACAAAAAAATTGTCCTTGAATCATCTAAACCAAGGAGGTAGAAGGTGAATATTGAGTCTGTAGAAAAGGTATATTCAAATTATTCAGGCGTGTATGATCTTATTTTTGGAAAACTATTTGAATCAGGAAGGGAGAGAGGGATAGAACTTCTTGAGCTTACTGAAGACGATAATATCCTTGAGGTTGGCGTTGGCACAGGCCTTTCCCTGCCATTTTATCCGAGGAACTGCAGGATAATGGGTGTTGACCTTTCAGGCAAGATGCTTGAGGAGGCCGAAAAAAAGGTCAGGGAAAACAGATTTAACAATGTAAAGCTGATAAAGATGGATGCCACCAAGATGGAATTTGAGGATAACAGCTTTGATTCTATAATGGCCGCATATTTTATAAGCACAGTCCCTGAGCCGGTAAAGGTTGTGCATGAGCTGAAAAGGGTCTGCAGAAAAGGCGGGAGGATTGTGTTTCTGAATCATTTTATGAGCAGAAACAGATTCATAGCCGGATTTGAAAAGGTGATTTCGCCTCTCTGCTGCAGGATAGGTTTCAGGACAGATCTCAATCTATATGAGCTTCTTGATGAAACAGCCCTTAAAATTAATACGGAAGAAAAGGCGAATCTTTTAAATTACTGGAAGATAGTGCAGTGTATCAATAATAAATAGGCGCACCTTATAGGGCTTCACAAAAATTGCCCTTTAGAGAGGTTAAAGACTATGAACAACAAAGATTACTATGACAGGAGGCATATTTATCTTATCAATAAGGAGTTTCAGGGAAGGTTTGCCGCCTTTGTAATTACCATTTTGATAGGATACTCCACAATTCTGTTATTATTTCAGAAGCTGGCAAGGTCAGTTAGCTTTCCATTGATGATACCGATTGTCTTTGTTGGACTGATAATATTTATTGGCGTAGCAAGTATGTTCTACTCCCACAGGCTTGCCGGTCCTCTTTTTGCCATTCAGCGCGGCACAAGGGAGATAGCAAAGGGCGACCTCCTGATAAGGCTGCATATGCGTAAAGGGCACAATATAGTCTTTCATCAGATTGTAGAAAACATAAATAATATGACAGATAACCTTCGTGATACAGTCCTGAAGATGGAGGATAAGGTTGTAAAATTATCCAAAGAGACAAAGGGTCTTTCAGAAAAGATAACCGTTGGTGAATCAAAAAAAGAACTTACACTTCACCTGAATAGAATTCAGGAATTAGAAAAAGAGTTAGGGGATATATTGAAAACCTTTAAGGTTTACTGATGGAAGGCGGAGAATTCAGAGGAAAGAGTCTGGCAGCAACGGCAAGGGATATTGCAGAGGGATTTATTTCCTTAAACCCTATTATATTAAAGAAGCTCGATTCGGATGATTATAAGAACCTTTACCACTACCTGAAGAAGATACAAACAGAGGTAAGGTCAGAAAAATTCCCGCTGCATGATATCATGTCAATCAGAAGCAGAAACATGCGTTTGCAGAGGCTCCATAATGCAATAATAGTCCTTCATCATCTTGCAAAGGAGCGGCGGGTTATCCTGTATTAATAAAAAAGCAGGGGCGGCCATGTGCGGCCGCCCTTTTGAGGGCAACCACTATCTCTACGCTATTCTGCAGCTACGGAGCAGCGAAAGATAGCAGAGGACTGCCCCTACAAACTTATGGCGCGATTAGCAATAATCAACGGGCCAAATAAAGGCAATATACACTTCATTACCTCTGCATCAAACAAGATAGGCAGGCTTCCGTCAAATGACATTGTACTTGAAGACAAGCTTGTCTCGCGCAGCCATGCTGAGATTGTCAGAAGGGGCAGGGATATCCTTGTTGTTGATCTTGACAGCTACAACGGGACATTTGTTAATGGCGCAAAGGTCAAAGAAGTAAAACTGGCAAACAAGGATGAGATTGCAATCGGCAAGACTACCTTTCGCTTTGAGGAAGAGGTTGCTGATATCCTTGTGCTTGATGATGCCGCGCCATTTGTCCCCCCTGAAGGCACGATTATTAAACCTGTAACAGACAGTTACATTGCCCGCTCCCTCCATGAGCTTACACCCCTGCCTAAGCCTACAGGGGATAAGGCTTTCATAAAGAATAAGGCGCCGACATTTATATTAGAGCCGCATGAACTCAAACCAGAAAAAGCAGGCGCCTCAGGAGAGGCAAAAAACTTTTTTTTTATCCTTTATGAGATAGGCAGGGCGCTCCTTTCCACGCTTGAACTGAACCACCTCCTTAATCTTATTGTTGACCTTGTCCTTCAGGTAATAAAGGCCGAGAGGGCCTTTTTGCTCATACTTGATAAGGACAGCGGCGAGCTTATACCAGAGGTTGTAAGGCACAGCGGCCTCAGGCCGGAGGAGGGGGGAAAGATAAGTATAAGCAAAACCATTGCAAGGCAGGTATTAAAAGAGAAGGTCTCAATCCTTACATCAGATGCAAAGATAGACCCGAGGTTTAAAGGCGGCGAGAGTATAATCCTCTATGGCATACGCTCTGCCATGTGCGTTCCTCTATGGAAGATGGATGATGTGCTTGGAATTATCTATGTTGACAGCCAAATATCATCAAACCGCTTTTCAAATGATGACCTTGAACTTCTCACAGCAATTGCAAATCAGGCAGCAATAGGGATTGAACAGGCAAGGTTAAGGGACAAGATACAGAAGGAGGCAGAGCTTAGAAAGAGGCTTTCCCAGTACCATTCGCCGGACATAGTTGACTTAATAATAAAAGAGATACAGGAAGGCAGGAGCACATCTCTGGATGTTCAGGAGAAGGAGGTGACGATCCTCTTTTCAGATATTCAGGGATTTACAGGCATCTCAGAAAGACTTTCGCCTCCTGAGGTTGCAAATCTTTTAAATGATTACTTCAGCCTTATGACAGAGGTTATATTTAAACACGGAGGCACCCTTGATAAATATATCGGCGATGCGCTCATGGCTTTATTTGGCGCGCCCTTTCTGCATGAGGATGATGCTGTAAGGGCTGTGAGGACAGCGATTGAGATGAGAAATGAGCTCAAGGGGCTTATGGCAAGGAAAGAGGATAATGTAAAATTCAATATCAGGATCGGGGTTAATACAGGGAATGTTGTTGCAGGCAATATCGGTTCTATGCAGAGGATGGAGTACACCGTGCTTGGTGATGCAGTAAACACTGCAGCAAGGCTTGAGACAATGGCAAAGGCCGGACAGATACTTATCGGCGAGCGCACATATCAGCTTGCCAAGGACTTCTTTGACATAAAGCCTGTCGGCAAATGGCGGGTTAAAGGAAAGGAGAAGGAGGTTATGGTGTACGAGGTGCTGGGGTGAAGACGTCTGTTATCCCTACCCCTTATATCTTTTTACTTCCCCTTCACTATCTTAATCACTCCCCCCACAATAAACAGAAAAAGCCCGCTGAGCAGGATAATTGTAGGGAAGGAGTTTAGCGCTATTCCCCCTCTTATTAAAAATAGTGAATGGAAGGCGCCGATAAAGAAGATTATGGCGCCGATTATTTGTAACATGGTTTCCATTGATTATAGTGTTTCAGGCTATTATTCTATTTCTGACTCTACTCTTTTGATGAGGTTATCACTTATCCAGAAACCTTTTAATTTAAGTTCACTAATAAGACTTAGTGGTTCTTTAATAATCTTCTTTTTCCATGCTAATCGTATTATTCCAATGGTGCCTAAGACATTGAGGCTAAGCGATTGTGCAAATCTTCTCGGCTCACGATTGTTAATCAATAATAAATCAGCGCCGATCTCCTGACCAAGAGTTATAACCTCGGCTTCTCCTAAGTCCAATATAGTTTGTAGTGCCTCTATTTCCTGCAGGTTCTGGACGCTCATTACCTTTATCCATTTTTGACAAGCCGCTTTGACATCTGTAGAACCAATCTTATCTTTTCCATAAATAACAACCTCGTTAAAAACTGCCTTTGGTATAATAATATTGTTCCAAAGCTTCTTTAATATATTAAGCTGCCCTATGGATGAGAGCCCTATGAGTGGTGAGGAATCAGAAATGACCTTCATTTTTTTATCAACTTTTTGATAGTTTGAGAATCTTCTTCATATTCTAAAATATCATAGTGTAGAGGCACCTTCCTATCTTTCAAAAAGATTATGAATTTCCACACAGGCATTTCTGCCATCTGCCTTGCCTGTCCAAAGCTGAGGAGATTGTTTTCAAAAAAATGGACAGCCAATTCTCTTTTTAAGGCTACTCCTAATTCTTTTTGGGTGAGTCCTAAAAGACTGACTATCTTTTTAGGTAATGTTATTTCACATCTGTACTCTTCTTGTGTAGGCACTTCAATTACCCCTTTAAAGTTTATAATTGTGATTTCTTATCTAATGAAAGTATATTTTACAACATATTTAACAGGTGTCAAGGAGTTTTGCTTCTTCCGCAAGGGAAGGGGTAATCATGGGGAAAACGATGCCCTGCCGCTTTTTTCCCGCACCTCTTCCATAAGGGCTACTGTTATTTCTTTAAGACCTTTTTCCCTTGCGCATCTTTCTACTGCCTTTTTTACCATGCCCTTTAAGAAAAAGGGCACACGTTCAAGCCTTTTTTCTGCATCAGGGTTCCATGCAATTCCCTCTTCATTGCTAACTAATCCCCCCAACCCCCCTTTAGTAAAGGGGGGATTTGAAGAAGGGATTAATGGTTTTATCTTATGGCCGATCTTTCCCGGCTCATATTTGCACCAAGGGTCTTCTCCCATTATGTCCTTTGTTGTTGCATAAGCCCTTGCGCGGCATCCGCCGCAGAGGTACTCGTATTCGCAGTCGCCGCACCTGCCTGTAAGCTTCGGCCTCCTCATGTTTTGAAAGAAATCGGCTTTATTCCATATATCTACAAAACTCTCCTTGTTTACGTTTCCTACCGCAGTAGGAATATACGGGCAGGGTGTTACATCACCTTCTGACGTTATCCTGCAATAATGAAATGCCGCAAGGCATCCGCCGCCTGTGTATCCTGCTGCCTTTGTTATTGGCGATTCAGGGTCTTTTTCATAGGCAAGCCTTTTAAAATGCGGCGCGCACCGTGCAGTAATCATCATATCTTTATATCTATTCTGAATATCCAGAAGAAGCCTCAAGGTATCCTCATACTGCTCTGCTGAGATGTCTGTTATGTCCTGTCCCCTGCCTGTGCAGACCATGAAGAAGAGATTAAATACCCTTGCGCCGAGTTTATGGGAAAGCTCTATGATAGCAGGTATCTCGTGGTAGTTAGAAGTGGTAACAGTTGTCTGAATCTGAAAGTGAAGGCCGAATCTCTTGCAGGACTCAATGCCCTCCATTGCCCTTTCCCATGCGCCTTCCATACCCCTGAAGCTGTCATGGTATTTTGGGCCTGCAGAGTCAATGCTTATGCCAATGCCTGCAACACCAGCCTTGTCCATTTCCCTTGCTGCTTTATCATCAAGTGTTGTGGCATTTGTGCCAAAGACTACCATCAAACCCTTTTTGGAAGCATGGGCTGAGAGGTCAAAGATGTCTTCCCTTACAAGCGGCTCACCGCCTGTGAGGATGAGCATGGCTGCAGGATTAACCTCTGCAATCTGGTCTATCAGTCTCTTTCCTTCTTCTAAGGAAAGCTCGTTTGGATCTTTTTTGGTTAGTGCGTCAGAATCAAGATAGCAGTGCTTGCACCGGAGATTGCACCTTTTTGTGGTATTCCATGAAATAAGGTATGGGGAAAAACTACTCATTCGGCTTATTTTTATCTGCGAGTCCACTAAAGTATTTTTCGAACTTCTTTATTATCTCTTCGTTCTTGCCTGTTCGCTCTGCAAGAAACTGCTTTATTATGCCTATGACCTCTGTTTTCCTTGAATCCTTCATTTTATCCTTTGCCTTGTCAAAGGCCATCATGTTTAAGTCATCAAATCCGAGCTTCTTCATCCTCTTTGTAACCATCATCATGGATTCATCCCGAATCTCAGAGAGGAATTTAGAGGTGATTACCTTATAGCCCTTTTCCTTTGCCTTCTTTGCCATCAGCTTGTATATTCCTGGCCTTACAAAGTCAGGCGCATTTTCCACCCGTTTTAATGCCGCCTCTTCCCATTTTACCTCTTCATCTGCTGTGCCTTCACGCAGGCTAAAGCCTGCGGCTACTCCTTCTGATTCCTCTGACTTCTGACTCTTGACCCCTGACCCTTGACCCTTGTTTTCTGCCTTTTTTATTCCCATCATCTTTTCCCTTGCAGATGCGGGAAGGAGTTTTTCTACTGCCTCCTCCATGATAGAGGCAGTTATCTCCTTTGCACCCTTATCCTTTGCAAAGGACTCTATTGCCTTCATTGCCATACCCCTGACAAATGCAGGTATGACCTCAAGCCTTGCCTCTGCATCCTTTGTCCATGGAAGGGAATCCTCATTTGTCTTTTTTGTTTCCTCAGAAGGTGTGAAGCTTCTGCTTACAATCAGGATATTGCATGGCGCAAATCTGAGCAGATTTTCTGTATTGCTGCCGATATCAAGGCCGTTAGCGCTGTGCACACCGAGCCTGCCAATAACCAGCAGGGATGGCGATGTATCATTTATATATTTTAGTATCTGCTCATAGGGCTTGCCTGATAAAAGTGTTGTGGTGATCTCAAGGCCGTCTGCCTCTGCGACCCTCTTTGCTGTATTTAGATGATCCTGATAGATCTTTGCCAAGCCCTTGTCTATTATCTCCTCATGGAGCTTCTCCTGTTCCTTAAACCTGAATAGCTTCCCTGCCTCTTCTGAAAGGACGCCTGCGATATTGTTAAAGGCGGTGTAATGAAAATATGGATCAAAGGCAGAGACTGCCTCAACAGCCGTTCCAAATGCCTTGCCAATTGCCACTGCTGCTTTTACTGCTGCCATTGAATTCGGGCTGCCGTCAACAGCAACAACTATCTTCCTGTCAAATATCCTGTTATTCTTTGTAATCAGGGTATCTGTCCTTATCCTCCGAACAACCCTTTCGCAGACGCTCCCTATCATGCTCCCGTTTACTGCGCCAAGCCCCTGTATCCCAATAATCACGAGGTCATAGGGGGCCGCCT
>CAKKST010000229.1:11062-15276 GCA_919903585.1 Nitrospiria bacterium
TTTTTCCCTCATGGGTCTTTTTTGAGCATTTAATATCTGCAATCCTGCACCTTTCTTCAAAGGCATCAAGAAAGGAATCTGATATTATCTCCAGCCCCTTTGTTATCAGGCCATCATGAATATCCCTCTGCCTCTGTAATTCCTTTTCTCCCTGATATTTTTCTGGCAGGCCTGACTCCATCTGTTTGAATCGGTTATCATGCAGCCTTGCAGCATATACATGATTGCCTGTGAGATGGGACTGGAATTTTTTTGCAAGGGCAACCCCCATGTCAATCCCAAAGTCCGAATATCTGGAATTGTCTATAGGGAGCAGTATTTCCTTATACATACAACTAATACCTCCTCATTACTTCCCTGATGAAATCTTCAGCAGCACCCCCCTTCTTCCCCCCTTTGTAAGGGGGGAAGAAGGGGGGTATTTTTCAGCGCTATTTTAAGATAGCGCCTAAAGATAAAAAGATTTTTCACTCCTCCCCTGAGTAGGGGACATAGTATACACTAAAAAGTTATAAGATGGAAGCAAAAAATAGGCCATAGCAGCAGCGCTCTATTTGGCTTTGATAAGGTTTTTAAAGCCTATCTATAGGGGAATTAGTTTTTGGGTATTGCAAAGTCGTTTTTATCAAGCAGGTCTATGCCGCATTGAAGGCTGCCTACCCAGTCAATAAACCTATTGACCATATCCTTTCCCTTAAAATATCTGTGCCCATGCTGCGGAACTATTATCTCTATATCCAATTCACTTACCATTTTCGACCATAATCTGCATGCCTTGCCTGAGGTTATATATCTTTTATGAAAACCCTCCATATATCTTATATGCTCATTAAAATCCGCAACCTCGCTGAATTTTTCTCTATAGATTCCGCCAGATGGCGGGATAGATGTGCCGAGGTCGCCTGAAAAAAGTATTTTAGATATAGTATCGTATAGTTGAAAATTGCCAGGGGAGTGCAAAAAATGGGCAGGTACAAGAATAGTCTCGGCTCCATTCAGGTTAAGCCTCATGCCTTTATCTGGTATTCCAACAAAGAGTTCATTTGCAAAATTACTCCTGCAAAGATGCGGAATAAATCTCACCCAGAGGCTGGATACAAATGTCCTGATCTTAATATTTGTAAACTGCATCCAGTAATTAACACTTGCGCCTGTATCCGGGTCCTGATGAGAGAGTATGATTATCTTTATATTTCTCGGTGATATAAATTTAGAGATTTCTTTATAAAGAGGCTGCATCACTTTTATGCCGCCAATATCATAGAGCAGGCCTTCATTATTATGTATTATGAGAAATTGGTTTGACTGAATATCTCCTCGGCCGCCAAGGAGATCATCAAATACCACACATTTATGAATCCCGTTGTCAAAAATTACCGTTGCCATATTATATGCCCCTATTAAAAGGTGTTATATAACCCAAAGCCTTGCAGAATGAAGGATAATCAGGCATCTCCTCTATTTATCATTGCTTCTCTTTATTAAAACCTTCTTTATCTCCGTCTCAATCTCTGTTTTCCCAGTAAATCCCCTGAATATGTGTCTTACAATACCCTCCTTATCTATAATAAACAGCCATGGCTCTCCAACAACGCCATATATCTCCCCTAATTTTACAGCCTCATCCTCTGGAGCCCAGAATTTTGATGCGCGGTGGGCCTTTAATATGGGAACAATATCACTGCCATATTTTGGCATAAGGGCGTTGATATTCCCCCATACCTTCTCGCAGTAGATGCAGTGGTCTATATTGCCAAACATGAGGAGAATCACCTTTCCCTCCTCATGCGCCTTTTGAAGCTCCTCTGTTACAAGAGGGGCCTTGTCGCCTACCTGAACATTAGATTTTCCTTCAGGCATCCCTCGCAGTCCTGCCTCGGCGAAAGAAGATAAGAAGGCTAAAAAGGATAGGAGGATAAACAATTTCAATAAACTGATTTTCATTTCATTGGCCTCCTCTTATTACATCAAGCACCAGCACAGGAAGTTCATTAATAGCCTTCTTATCCGTAGAAGCCTTTGAGTGGTCCTGTTTACGCTCATTACTGGTATTTTGTTTATCTTCGGCCATCAATTTTTCGCCTGCCCCGGGAGGCATTTTGATACTGTGATAAAAATTCCTTTTACCGGGTTTGCCGGCAGTTATTGCAATATCATACCGCTTGCCGGGGTATATGGCTATGGAATCCTGTGTTTTAGGCTCAGAGATGCGATAGCCATCCTCATGGGTAACAAGGAAACCATCCGCAAATCGTAAGGTATGCGGCAGTTGGCCGATGTTGCCAAGTCTGAGCTTAATCCTTTCGCCCTCCTTTGCCTCCATAACAATTGGGTTATTGCCTGTAACGGCCCTGTCATTAATGGTAGTAATATCATTATCCAGTATTGCCCTGGGATGGCCTACGCCATGAGTGTCATCGCCTTTTTCAGATTTGCTGTTCCAGTCGCTTAAGATATAGACGAACTCCTTATCAAACTTAGGTTCATCCTTTGCCTCTACAATAAATGCGCCGTAGAGGCCCCTGCTTAGGTGTTCTGCCATATTCCAATAGCAGTGATAGAGATGGGTGCCGGGAGGCCCTGCGACAAATTCGCCATAGGTATATTCATATCCCGGGTCAACAAAGATTTCCTGCACCTGAAGGGCAACCCTTCCGTTAATCTATAGGCCATGAAAAAAAAGCCCGTGCTTCGCGCCGCTCATATTTCTCAGCTTAATCTTGACAATATCACCTTCTTTGACCCTTATCTCCGGTCCGGGAAACATATCATTATATTTCCAGACCATAAACCTTGTTCCGTTTAGCTCAATCTCCCCATCTGTTACAGTAAAGATAAACTCCCTTGTTTCAGCAAAGACATTTGTAATCATTAAAAAGAAAATGAGGCCGACTAAAAATAATCTGACACCCGAATCTTGCATATTAAATCTTGAACCTTTCTTTTTCATTGTTTTCTCCCTATTATCTTATCCAAAGCCTCCTCTAATTCCCCGCTGCTAAATAACCCGATATATATCTTTCTTAGCACACCATCCTTATCTATTATAAAACTCCAGGCATCTCCCATTGTAACAAAGCCGTAGAGTTTTTTTAATGCAATAGTTTCTTCACTTGCAGCGCCCAGCATGTCCTGACCCCCTGCCATAATGAAGACTGCATCATTTTTATATTGTTCAACCTCCTTCTCAAGCATACTCACCAGTGAATCACATTTGTTGCACTGCATCGGGTTTGAAAGGAGGACAATTACTATTATTTTCCCCTCTTCATTGATCTTTTTAAGTGAATCTGTGAGCGGGACGGGCTCTCCTACCTTTACCTTACTTGTCTTCAACATTTCATTTGCTGCAAAGGTATTTACAGTCAGGAATAAAATCAGAAAGGCAGTAAGCATCAGGCTTGGCATTAATCTTTTATTTTTCACCTTCTATCCCCCTTATTTTTCAGCTATTCCTTCAATAGCTCCTCTATATTATTTTTAAAGACATTATTCGCTACAAATATCTTATAGACAAATCGCACAATACCCTTCTTATCTATGATAAAAAGCCATGGCTGGCCTTCCACACCATAGGCCTCCTTAAGCTTTATGCCGTCATCAGGCGGAGGGATGAACTTTGCATGCTCTATCTGTGTCTGGATAAAGATAGCCCTATTATCAAAATTATTCGTTTCCTTCATAATCTCATTAATATACCGTTCCATCCGATCACACCATGGGCAGTGGGAAGGATAACCCAGTTGAAGGGCGATGACCTTTCCTTCCTTATGCGCCTTTTCCAGTTCAGGTGTAATAAGCGGGGCATTATCACCAACCTTGATCTTGGATTCACCCCTGGCTATACCCCTTATAGGCAGCTCAGTTGCCATTAATGAGGAAGGGAAAAGAAGTAAAAAAATTAGTAAAATAATTTTTGATTTCATAGGTATTCCTTCCATACAAAAATAAAAATGGGTCTTACAATAATATTAAAAAAGCATGGCAAGCTATATCTTAGCCATCAAGAAATTACCAAGCTTTTTATCTATATTTAGCAATATGATTTATCAGCCAAAAATTTAACTTCATCCTAAGCTGTATCTTTAAGTACGAGATTGAAGCCCCGTTTTGAAATTCCTTTTTTAGACCTAAGAAGTCTTCAATAAATTTGTCATGTTCTGACTTGTGTGACAAATAATCTGGATAATTATGTTTCGTCATATAGCTTTGTT
>CAKKST010000230.1 GCA_919903585.1 Nitrospiria bacterium
CGAGGGTTTGAATGGCCTGATGTATCTGCTCCGCCAGTTCGCGCGTGGGGGCGATAATGAGAGCCCGCACATAGCCGCGGCCACCCTGCATCAAACGGTGCAGTATCGGCAGTGCAAATGCGGCGGTCTTGCCTGTGCCGGTTTGGGCAATGCCCATGACGTCCCGCCCTTGCATTACAGCTGGTATCGCCTGCGTCTGGATAGGAGTCGGCGTAACATATCCTGCCGATGTTACTCCGGCCTCCACGGCGGCATTGAGGTGAAACTTTTTAAAATCCATAATCTCCTTCTTTCTTGCTCCAAAAAAAAGCCCCAGAGTCATTCCGGGGCCTACGTTTCTATCTCGTTTTCTTCCTGGAACAGCCAATTAATATGTATCTATAATAACAGCTTTTGCAAGGCTATGTCAAGCTGATGTATAAGTCAAGCACATTTGTGATGCTAACCTCATACTTACTTAGTATCAGTCTATTATTAAGTCAGACATGGTAAGGCAGTTAATGAAAGAGACGGCAGAGGAAGGGGTATATAGGATTTATGAGGGCTAAGGTATTGGAGGAAGATAATAGTGAAATAAGGTATTCTACGAGGACAGGCAGGCCTTATGGCAGTGAGGGATTTATAACCAAGATGGAGAACAAACTGGACAGAACATTCAGGTTAGGTTTACCGGGCAGGCCGAGGAAGAAGGCAGGGGGTGAGAGGAAATAGGGGATGTGGAGCCAGTGATACAGACGTTATTTTTGCTGTAAAATCTTTAATAGATCATTAAGTGACCTTGTGTTTATGACATCCTCCTTCTCCAGCCAACCGCGCCTTGCTGTGTAAACGCCGAATTTCATATTTTCCATATGCAGCCTGTTGTGCGAGTCTGTAGATATTGCTACCATCACACCCATTTCCTTTGCGAGCTTGCAATGGATGTCATTCAAGTCAAGCCTGTCAGGATAGGCATTAAGCTCCATTATAACATTATGCCTTTTTGCTGCCTCCATGACCTTTGCCATATTAATAGGGTAGGGCTCTCTGGAACTCAAGAGCCTTCCTGTTGGATGGGCAATGATATTCACTACACCTGTTTCAATGGCCTTTAGAACCCTTTTTGTCATCTCCTCTTCTGGCGTATTAAATTTTGAATGCACAGCGCCAACAACAACATCTAATTTCTCCAACACCTTCTTATCAAGGTCAAGTGAGCCATCAGCCTTGATATCCACTTCTATACCCTTTAATATCCTGAACTTCGGGTTACGGGTTACGA
>CAKKST010000231.1 GCA_919903585.1 Nitrospiria bacterium
TAATATAGGACAATTCATGTGCTACATATGAGGACAGTTTATGTGTTACTGACACTTGAACCATTCTTCCTTGACGGTCTATAAAAAGTGTGATTTAATTCAGAAAAAAATGCATTCCAAAGGAAGTCAGTTATGAAACTCTGTGCATTGTGTAAAAAAGAGGCAGTGGTAGACAAGTATTTTACAAAGAAGTCAGTATGCCCTCATTGTAAAGGTGACTTACATATCTGCCTTAATTGCAGGTTTTATTCTGAGACAAGCCATAATAAGTGCCTTGAGCCTAATGCAGAGTTTCAGAGGGTAAGAGATAAAGCAAATCTCTGCGAGTATTTTGCTTTCAAAGAGACCAATAGCATCCCTCCTGACAGGGAAAAGGAGGAGGCAGGAAGAAGGCTTGATGAATTGTTCAAAAAGTAGTAAATTACTCTCATGGAGTTAATTAAGATATTCCTCATCTTTGCCCTGATTGTCTTTTTTATCCGCTTAAAATGGAATCTGGGGCTTGTGATGATTATCGGCGCGCTCTTTGTCGGGCTGCTCTTTGCCATGTCTCCGGAGATGATTGCCAAAGGTATTACCAACGGCCTGCTTGACACTACAACTATACAGCTTATCCTTGCGCTTGCAATGATAATGGTTCTGGAAAATGTCCTGCGAAAGACAGAGAATCTGCAAAGGATGGTGAACTCACTTAAAGGTCTGGTAAGGGACCATCGCATTGTTATGGCGCTTATGCCTGCTGTCATCGGCCTTCTTCCATCCATTGGGGGCGCACGCTTTTCTGCGCCCTTTGTTGAAGAGACAAGCAAGGGTATGAATCTTTCCCCTGACAAAAAGAGTTTTATAAACTACTGGTTCAGGCACCCTTGGGAATTTACCATACCATTGTATCCCGGCCTGATCCTTGCCTCTGGAATCACCAAGATACCATTGAACTCAATAATCATTGCCCAAATCCCTTTCAGCATCGCAGTTATAATAGGCGGCATTTTCTTTGGCCTAAGGGGTATAAAGGATGACACCCAGACACAGGTAGAGGGTGGCGTGGAAAAACATCTTTTGCCTTTATTTCTCAGCTTCCTTCCCCTTATTGCCATATTCCTTCTTGTGCTTGCGCTCAAACTTGATGTGGGCATTTCAATGATAGTTGTAACAATAATGCTTTTTTTGATTTACAGATATTCCTTTAAAGATGTAGCAAATACCATAAAGGAAAGCATATCTTTTAACAACCTCTTTATAGTTGTCGGCATAATGATCTTCAAGGGTGTGCTCGAAAAATCAGGCGCCCTGCCTGCGCTGTCTGATTCCTTTTCAGCAAGCGGCCTGCCTGTCGGCATTATTCTCTTTATCCTGCCATTTATTGTCGGCATACTTACAGGGATTACCGTTGCCTTTGTAGGGGTAACATTTCCATTGATATACCTAATGCTTCAACAAAGCGGCTTGTCCGCAGACCTGATGATATTTGCCTTTGCAGGCGGCTATACAGGTGTGCTCCTCTCACCTGTCCATGTCTGCCTTATTTTGACAAAGGAATACTTTGATGCAAAGTGGTCAGGCATATACAAACAGATTGCTATTCCGAGCCTTCTTATCATAATAACCGCTGTTGTCAGGTTATGGATCAGGT
>CAKKST010000232.1 GCA_919903585.1 Nitrospiria bacterium
GATTCTATCTTAATGGCATACAGGATTGCAGAGGATGAGCGTATACTCTTGCCTGTCTTTGTAAATCTGGATGGCTTTTACCTTTCCTTTACAAGAGAGCCTGTTGAGATACCATCATTGGATGATGTAAAAAGATTTTTACCTGCCTACATTCCAAAGCACGCTTTTTTCAAGGCAGGCAAGCCAATGGCGCAGGGTGTGTCAGTTCTCGGCGGGCCGATATATTCATATTTTAAATATCAGATGCACATGGCCAGTATGAATGGTCTTGAGGTCTTCAAAGAGGTCTGCGCAGAATTTAAAGACATATTTGGCCGCGAATATGATACCACAGAAGGTTATATGCTAAATGATGCAGAATATGTTTTGATTATGACGGATTCCTTTTCAACACTCGGAAAGGCTGCTGTAAAAAAGGCAAGGGAGAAAGGTATGAAGGCAGGGCTTTTAAGATTAAGGCTCTTGCGGCCATTCCCTGCAAAGGATATAATGGCTGCAATTAAAGGAAAAAAGGCTGTAGCTGTATTTGACCAGAATATCAGCATTGGTAAAGGCGGCATCTTGTATCCAGAGATTGCAGGTGCGCTTTATAATGAAAAGGAGAGGCCGCTTTTACTCTCTTTTGTTGGTGGGCTTGGCGGCAAAAATATCAGCCCATCAGAATTTGAGTTTATTTTTAACAGCATGATTAATGCTGCAAAAACAGGGATTGTCCCTGAACCGCAGCTCCTTTACACAGAGGCAGAGTGGAAGGAGATGGAGAGGATAAAGAAGATAGCAGGAAAAGAATTCAAAAATTAAATATCAAAAATCAAAATTATGGAAATGTTTTTCTAATTTTAAATTTTGATATGTCATTTTGATTTTTGCATTTTGATATTTAAATTTCTATACTTGGAACAAATCGGATGTTAAATGAAATCTATTAAAGACTTGCCTTTAGATGACAACCTTCTTCCCGGCACTGCAATGTGTGCGGGGTGCGGAGGGCTATTGGCATTAAGACACTGCCTTAAGGCGCTTGGAGAAAAGACTGTTATTGTAAATGCAGCAGGATGTTTTACACTCCTTTCCATATATCCCTTTACACCTTTTAAAGGCTCATGGCTTTATACTGCAATGGCATCTGCCCCTGCAGGCGCACAGGGTGTAAGGGATGCACTTGATATTCTGATTAAAAAGGGAAGAATAAAACCTGATGAGGATTTAAAGGTGGTTGTATTAACAGGTGATGGCGCTGCCTATGATATGGGGCTATCCTCTACATCAGGCGCTATATACCGCAATCTGGATTTTTATTATATCTGCTATGACAATGAGGCCTATGGTAACACAGGTTTTCAGTGGTCAGGCGCAACACCTTATGCATCTAAAACTGCAACAACACCAGTAGGAAAGATAAGCCCAACAGGCGCAGAGGTTTCAAAGAAAAACCTTTTTGAAATATGGAGGAGCCACAAGCCGCCATATCTTGCTACCATATCTCCAGCGCATCAGGTTGACCTGTTCAACAAATTCAAGAAGGCAGAGGAATACAAAGGCCCAAAGCTCTTTATTGCACATTCGCCGTGCCCTCCGGGCTGGGCAACAGACCCTTCTCATTCAGCAAGGCTTGCAAAACTATCTGTTGACACAGGCATCTGGGCTTTAAAAGAGGCTATTTATGGCGAGGTGAGGCATACTCTTGTGCCAAAGAAATTTAAATCTGTTGAAGAGTATCTGAAAGAACAGGGAAGGTTTGCACATCTCTTTAAACCTGTAAGGCAGGAGGAGGCATTGAAAAAGATACAGGAGGGGGTGGATGAGTACTGGAGGAAAAACCTTGCCTCTAATTAGGTTTATTTTTCCTCAGCGTCTTTTACCAAGCGGAAGCCGATGAATTGGCTGATCCCGGTTTCTACCACACCTTCCCTTGAGGCGCATCTGGCCTGATGCGAAAGCTGTGCCCATGTGCCTCCTTTGATAACCCTCTGCTTCTTTGAAGCATCAAACCAGTCTGATGTCCACTCAGCCACATTCCCTGCCATTCCATGCACACCATAGGGGCTTTCATCCTTTGGAAAAAGATTTACAGGTCCTCCAAAGAGCATCACTGCCTCTGCTGTGTGTGCTATGCCGGGCTCAAAGTTACTGCCCCAAGGATATATTCTGCCATCTGCGCCCCTTGCTGCCTTTTCCCACTCTGCCTCTGTTGGTAATCTCTTTCCTGCCCACTTTGCATATGCCTCTGTGTCTTTATAAGCTATCATCACCGCAGGGAAGTTTGCCTTATCAATGGGATAATCAGCGCCAGACCAGTTTGAAGGGGGCTGATGACCTGTGGCTAATATAAACTTTCTATACTCTGCATTAGTAACCTCATAGCGGTCAATATAAAAGGGCTTTATAGTCGCCTTTTTCTGCGGCGACTCCATCCTGCAGGCCTCTTTATTAAAGGTCTCCTTCTTGCCAAAGGCCTTGATTGTCTCCTCCACCTCAGCGGATGTGCTTCCCATTATAAACTCGCCGCCCGGTATCAATACCATATCATTCTCTATTTCAGGCCCGCCGCCATGATGATGCATCATCTGGCCTAAGACATTATCAATCCCTTTTTTTGTTACTATCTGCTGGAGAGAGAATATAATAAACACCAGCAGTATGCCGATAAACAACTTCTTCATTAGCTTACCTCCTAATTACTTTCTTATCCATAATTTAACACAAAACGATGCTCCTTTCAATTATCTTTAAGAATCTGCTGTCCCGTCCACTTCAAATAAATGGCGGGAAGAGATGATAATCTATCATTCATAATATTTAAGGTATTTGCTATTTCAGGCTCTTTGCTGCCTCTTTGGCAAAGTAGGTGAGGATCAGGTCTGCGCCTGCCCGCTTGATGGATGTGAGCACCTCCATCATCATCCTCTGCTCATCAATCCACCCGAGCTTCGCCCCTGCCTTTATAATGGAGAACTCGCCGCTTACATTATATGCAGCAACAGGCAGATTGAATTCCTGTTTGACACGGTAGATTATATCAAGGTATGAAAGGGCAGGTTTTACCATTACAATATCCGCGCCTTCTTCTATATCAAGGCTAACCTCCCTGATTGCCTCCCTTGCATTCGCTGGGTCCATCTGATATGTGCGCCTGTCTCCAAATTTCGGCGTTGACTCTGCTGCATCCCTGAAAGGCCCATAAAAGCTTGATGCATATTTTGCAGCGTATGACATGATAGGCGTATCAATAAGATTTTCCTTATCAAGTGCATTTCTTATGGCAGAAACCCTTCCGTCCATCATATCCGACGGTGCAACAATATCTGCGCCTGCCTTTGCATGCGACACAGCCTCTTTTGATAGAAGCTCCAATGTTGGGTCATTTAATATCTTTCCATTTTTTATAACACCGCAATGGCCGTGAGATGTATATTCGCACAAGCATACATCTGTAATTACAATAAGCTCAGGGACTTTATCTTTAATAGCCTTTATTGCCTGCTGGATAATGCCTTTTTTAGCATACGCCTCTGTGCCGAGTTGGTCTTTATGCTCAGGTATGCCAAAAAGCATGACCGCAGGTATGCCAAGTGAATAGGTCTCCTTTGCATCCTTTACAATATTATCAATAGACTGCTGATAATTCCCCGGCATGGAAGGAATCTCTTTTTTTATCCCTTTGCCGTGGACTGCAAAGAGGGGATATATAAAATCATCAGAAGAAAGCGTTGTTTCCCTGACCATCTTTCTGAGATTTTCTGTTTGTCTAAGTCTTCTCAGTCTTTGCCTTGGAAAAGCCATCAGCCCTCCTATCTTACAGCGGCCTTTTTATCTTCTGTAATCCCAATCTCCTCATCTGTCAGATAACATGCCGGGTCGTGCATCCATGGGTCATTGTATACCCTTAATGCCCTGACCCTGAAGCTTCCGCCGCAGAGTTTTATCCATTTGCAATTACTGCAGCGGCCTTTTAAAATTGGAATCCTGTTTTTCAGGCCTTTCATAATCGGGTCAGATGTATCCTTCCATATCTCGCTAAACGGCCTCTTCTTCACATTGCCGAATGAATAGTCCTGCCAGAACTGGTCTGCATGAGCATTGCCGAAGAAATCAATGTTGCCGATTGCAACGCCGGAGGAATTAGCGCCTCCGCCGTTCCACTCCATGAACTTATAAATCTCTTCTGCCCTCTTTGGGTCTGTTTTTTTCAGCTTCATATAAAGATATGGCCCGTCAGCATGATTGTCTACTGTAAGGATATCCTTTTTCAGGCCGCGCTTATGAAAATCCATTGTCCTTTCAAGGATTATATCCAGTGCATGACGGCTCTCCTCGTGTGAGAGGTCATCCTTTCTGATTTCACTTCCCCTTCCAGCATAAACAAGGTGATAGAAGCAGGCGCGCTGAATGCCCTCCTTTTCAATAAAGTCAAATATGTTATGCAGGTCTTCATAGTTTCTTCTTGTCAAAGTTAATCTCAGGCCTACCTTCTGGTCAACCTCCATGCAGTTTCTCACGCCGCGAAGCGCAAGGTCAAATGCGCCTTCCATGCCCCTGAACTTATCATTTATCTCGCCAATGCCGTCAAAGGAGATGCCAACATAGCTGAAGCCAGTCTCCTTTATCCTTTTTGCATTCTTTTGATCTATCAGTGTCCCGTTTGTTGAGAGTGTAAGCCGCATATTGAGGCCTCTTGCATAGTCTGCAAGTTCAAAAAGGTCTTTTCTCATAAGAGGCTCGCCGCCTGATAAAAGGAGCGCAGGTATCTTAAAGCCTGATAGATCCTTAATCATGGTCTTTGCCTCATCAGTTGTCAGCTCTCCCGGATAATCCTCGTTGTGAGAATCTGTATAGCAGTGAACGCAATTCAGATTGCATCTCCTTGATACGCTCCATACAACAACAGGACTCCTTTCACTCGCAGATGTTGGGACTTCATGCTCTATTTTCTCTGTTGCATGCGGCGTTCCGTGGCCATGTCCCCTCTTATGGCCGTATCTTAACGGGTCGCCTGTTGTATCTGCACCGCAGAAAAGTTTTGTAATATCAATCATTGTCTTTTTCTCCTTTTCACCACCCTCCCCCTCGCCCCCTCCCGTCAAGGGAGGGGGAAT
>CAKKST010000233.1 GCA_919903585.1 Nitrospiria bacterium
GATAGAAGCCTTCGGGCATGACAAAATTTGGTTGGTTAGATTTTATAAAAGCTAACATCATGTTGCTACTATTATGAGACCATTAATAAGAGAATATTAGCAGGTAATATATCTGGTGTCAAGCCCCCATGTGCCTTATGATTTTACCCTCAACCAGGTATACCACCATCTCTGCAATATTTGTGGCATGGTCAGCGATCCGCTCAAGATATTTGGAGATATAGCTTATCCTCACTGCGCGGGTGATGGTATGGGAATCTTCAACCATGAAGGTAAGAAGTTCACGGAATATCTGCACATTAAGATTATCTACTTCATCGTCTCTGGCACAGACCTCCTGTGCGAGCTTTGAATCCCGGTTTACAAAGGCGTCAAGCGCGCCCTTTAGCATCTGCATAGATATTTCCGCCATTCGGGGTATATCAATGTACGGCTTCAACTGAGGCTCAAGATTCAGCTCCATTGCCCTTTCGCATATATCCACTGCCAAGTCCCCTATCCTCTCCAAATCTGTAACAATCTTCATTGCAGTTGTAATAAATCTCAAATCCACGCCAACAGGCTGTCTTAATGCAATAAGCCTTATGCACTCCTCGTCTATCTCAACCTCAAGTTTATTTACCTGAGCATCCTTTTCTATGACATCCTGTGCAAGTTTAGAATCCCTCTTTACCAGCGCCTTTATGGCATTCTGCACCTGACCCTCCACAAGGGCGCCGAGTTTTAGAATCTTTTCTTTGAGATTTTTAAGTTCTTCATCAAACTTTCTTTCCATAATATCTCCTTATTAAAGAATGTTTCTACAATTCTTGTAGGGGCAGACCTTGTGTCTGCCCTCTTAAAAATAGGGCGAACACATAGGTTCGCCCCTACAGCATCGGGATATTGAAAAAAGGATGTCTTCCTAAGCGTATTACCCGAATCTCCCTGTTATATACTCCTCTGTCAGCTTATTTGATGGATTTGTAAATATCTTTTCTGTTTTGTCAAACTCTATTAGCTCCCCGATGTACATAAAGGCTGTAGAATCAGAGACCCTCGCGGCCTGCTGCATATTATGGGTGACGATTATTATGGACACCTCGTTCTTTAATTCTACTATAAGTTCCTCAATTTTGGAAGTGGCTGTTGGGTCAAGCGCAGAGGTGGGCTCATCAAAGAGGAGTATCCTCGGGTTTGTGGCAAGCGCCCTCGCTATGCAAAGCCTCTGCTGTTGGCCGCCCGAAAGGTCAAAGGCTGAATTGTGAAGCCTGTCCTTTACCTCGTCCCAGAGCGCCGCACCCCTTATTGATTTTTCTACTGCCTCATCCAGCGCCTGCCTTTTGTTAACGCCCCTTACCCTGAGGCCATAGGCAACATTCTCGTATATCGTCTTTGGAAATGGATTCGGCTTCTGAAAGACCATGCTTATCTGCATCCTTATCTCAATTGGATCTATCTCAGGGGAAAGAATATTTATCTCCTCAGGGTACATAATGATCTCGCCAGCATATCTATTGTTTGGGTAAAGGTCGTGCATGCGGTTAAAGCATCTTAAGAATGTTGTCTTTCCGCAGCCTGACGGGCCTATAAGCGCTGTAACCTTTCTTCGTGCTATAGGCAGGCTGATGTTTTTAAGGGCATGGACTGTATTATAATA
>CAKKST010000234.1 GCA_919903585.1 Nitrospiria bacterium
TTATAGGATATCTCCTTTAATTTTAATGCGCCCTCTAGGTCAATTGGATAATTTATGCCCCTGCCGAGATAAAGAAAATCCCTGTAATTGAAATAGGCGCTTGCAATACCCTCTATCTCCTTATCTGTCTTTAAGGCCTCTTCAATCAACAGCGGCAGGTGAACCAGTTCTTTTAAAAGCTCTTTTGAGTATTTCCCATCGATCTTTCCCCTTACAACCCCGAAATAGACAGCAAGCAGGAAGAGCGCTGTTAATTGCGTTGTAAAGGCCTTTGTGGATGCCACACCAATCTCAGGGCCTGCATGGGTATAGACTATACCATCTGATTCCCTTGTTATGGTGCTGCCGACAACATTGCAGATAGAAACGACCTTTGCCCCATTTTTCTTTGCCTCCCGCAAGGCAGCAAGTGTATCTGCTGTCTCTCCTGACTGTGAGATCGCAAGGAAAAGCGTATCCTTATCCACTATAGGGTTGCGGTATCTGAACTCAGATGCAATATCCACCTCTACAGGAAGTCTTACAAGCTCCTCTATTATAAACTTGCCTGTAAGGCCTGCATGCCACGATGTGCCGCAGGCAACGATCATCACCTTTTTTAATCCTTTAATCTCCTCTTCTGAGAGCTTCATCTCATCAAGATATATATGTCCTGTCTCCTGAGATATCCTGCCCCTTATGGTATCCATTATTGCCCTCGGCTGCTCATGTATCTCCTTAAGCATGAAGTGCTTATAGCCGCCCTTCTCTGCCATCACAGGATTCCACATTATCTTGTTGATCTCTTTTTCAACAGGCATTCCATCCATATCTGTAATAGCATATTTCTTCTGCCGCAGGATAATCATCTCATTGTCATCAAGGAAGATTACATCCCTCGTATGATTCAGGATGGCTGGGATATCTGAGGCAATGAAATATTCACCATTGCCTATGCCCGCAACAAGCGGGCTGCCGTTTCTTGCACCGATGAGGACGTCAGGCTCATTCTCATTTATCACACCGATTGCGTATGAACCATGTATCTCCTTTAATGCCTTTCTTACTGCTTCCTCAAGCCCGTTTCCCTTCTTTGAATACATATTTACAAGATGACAAATCACCTCTGTATCTGTCTCTGATGTAAACTTGCACCCCTCTTTAATAAGGCGGTTTTTTAACTGGATATAGTTTTCAATAATACCATTATGAACAACAACAATTCCACCTGCCCTGTGCGGATGGGCGTTCTCCTCAGACGGCCTGCCGTGCGTAGCCCATCTTGTATGGCCTATACCGAGTGAGCCCTTGATCCCCTTTCCCTCTAAGGCTGACTCCAAATTCTTTAATTTCCCGACACTGCGCCTTACATCAAGCTTCCCATCCTTGTTTACCACTGCCACGCCTGCAGAATCGTAGCCCCTGTATTCAAGCCTCTTCAACCCGTCTATGAGGATTGGAAGAACCTCCTGTTTTCCGATATAACCAACAATCCCGCACATAATTCCTCCACTCAGAGGGAAACTGAAACTCCCCCTCTCAACCGTTGTCTTTAATCCTCAACATCTTCTCCGTCATTCCCGCAGCGTTTTTGAGCGGGAATCCACGATGCACAAGACTGGATTCCTGC
>CAKKST010000235.1 GCA_919903585.1 Nitrospiria bacterium
GCTGCTTAGCATTGTCAGGACAAATGCAGCGGCAAGCAATGCAAAGAAGGTAACTTCAATCAGGGTAAGGCTTAGCGACATATCATCTATTACCCCTGCTGCCCTTTCTTTCTCCTTTGATGCAGTAAGCAGGGGGACTATCTGTGAGGGCGCTTCTCTTATCATTGAGAGGGTTCCTGTGATTGTAAGATGTAAAAGATGCAATCTTGAGTCTGAAATCCGGATCCCTAAGGATATTGCAGGCAGATTTGATGAAGAAAGGCGTCATTTGCATCATGTGTCTCATGCGCTTCTTTTAAAAAGGGATGTGGAATTTATATGCAATATGTGCGGCTGTAAGGACTTTGATCTTATAGATGATGATGAGATTTATCTTGACAGAATAGAGCTTGATGTATGACAGAGAGGATGAGGATTAATATAACAGGCATTGTTCAGGGGGTGGGCTTCAGGCCATTCATCTTCAATCTTGCAAAGTCTCTCGGCCTGAAGGGCTATGTGCTGAATTCATCA
This sequence comes from Nitrospiria bacterium, assembly GCA_919903585.1. Classification (GTDB taxonomy): domain Bacteria; phylum Nitrospirota; class CAKKRA01; order 9FT-COMBO-42-15; family 9FT-COMBO-42-15; genus JACPZJ01. Next base: position 514 of record CAKKST010000235.1, read on the forward strand.
GATGGTGTTGTTATTGATATAGAAGGCGAGAATATATTTAATTTTGTAGACAGCATGAGGACGAACCTCCCGCCTCTCTCGGTCATCAAAGGTTTTAAGGTTGAGCCGCTCGCGCCTGCCGGCTATACGGATTTTATTATAAAGGAAAGCATAACAAAAAAGGGGAGGTTCACCCTCATCTCGCCTGATATTGCAACCTGCCCTGACTGCCTTTCCGAGCTATTTGACCCAAATGACAGGCGGTACCTTTATCCATTTATCAACTGCACAAACTGCGGGCCGAGGTATACGATTATTCAGGATATCCCTTATGACAGGCCAAATACCACAATGGCTAAATTTAATATGTGTACAACCTGCGGCGTTGAATATCATGACCCAACAAACCGCAGATTTCATGCCCAGCCGAATGCCTGCCCGGAATGCGGGCCGTCTATCACATTTGTGAAAAATAATGGAGAGATATTATTTGAAAGGATAGAGGCGATGGAATCAACTATCTTTGCCTTACGGGACGGCGCTATTGTAGCAATCAAGGGTCTCGGCGGATTTCACCTGTGCTGTGATGCGATGAATGACAAGGCTGTAAAAAGGCTCCGTGAAAAAAAGAGAAAAAGCAATAAACCCTTTGCACTAATGGCTGCATCCATAGATTTAATCAAGACATTCTGCAGGGTATCTGATATGGACGAGAAATTTTTAAGAACAAAGGAGAGGCCGATTTTATTAATGCCAAAGGCTCTTCTCTCCAATATCTCAGAGGCCGCAGCCCCGAATAATAAATATCTCGGTGTTATGCTGCCATATACACCATTGCATTATCTGCTTTTTTATTCGCCTGTTGAGCGGGATGAGCCAACGATCAATAATTTCAGCGCCCTCGTTATGACAAGCGGTAATCTCGCTGAGGAGCCGATAGTGATTGATAATGATGATGCCCTTGAGAGGTTATCTGGGATTGCCGATTATTTTCTCCTCCATAACAGGGATATATACATGCGTGTTGATGACTCTGTGGCAAGGAATTCCGGTAACAGTACGAGGATGATAAGACGCGCGAGGGGCTATGCCCCATTTCCAATAGACCTTGCATGGGAGATGCCGGAGGCGCTTGCCTGCGGCGGTGAATTAAAGAATACACTCTGCCTTACTAAGGGGAAGTATGCAATTATGAGCCAGCACATTGGCGATATGGAGAATTACGATGTCCTTTCATTCTTTGAAGAGACATTAAAAAACCTGAAACGCTCATTTAAGATAGAGCCGAAGATAATTGCCTATGACCTCCATCCTGAATATTTGAGTACAAAATACGCCCTGAGCCAGAAGGGCATGGAGGCTGTTGGCGTCCAGCACCATCATGCGCATATTGCCTCATGTATGGCTGAAAATGGCATTGATGAGGATGTAATTGGCATTGCATTTGACGGCACAGGGTACGGGACTGATGAATGTATCTGGGGTGGAGAGTTTCTAACAGCGAATTTTGAGGCCTTTAAGAGGGCAGCCCATTTCAAATATCTCCCGCTTCCGGGCGGTGATAAGGCAGTCAAAGAGCCATGGAGGATGGCAGTAAGTTATTTATATGATATTCTGAAAGATAAAGGGGAGGTTGTAAATCTCCTTAAAAAGAGGAATGGCTCTATAAGCCAGATACAGGAAAAGGAGATAGGCCTTGTGATTAAGATGATTGAGAAGGGGATTAACTCAGCTATGACATCAAGCGCTGGAAGGCTCTTTGATGCAGTATCGTCCATAATTGGAATCAGGGATGTTATTACATTTGAAGGGGAGGCAGCAATTGAGCTTGAGATGAAGGCGGATAGGAATTATAAAGGGGCTTATACCTATGAGATAAATTCGGATTCTAATGACAGGCCAGCAATTATTGATGTATCATTAATGATTCTTGGAATTGTTAAGGATATGCAGGAGAAGATGCCCCAATCTGCCATCTCAGCAAGGTTTCACAATACAATGGCAGGGATTATTACAGACGTTTGCTGCAATATAAGGGACGAGAATAAATTGGATACTGTTGCCCTGAGCGGCGGTGTATTTCAGAATATGCTGCTGCTTGATAAGGCTGTAAGAGGTCTGGAGGATAAAGGCTTCAGGGTGATTACGCACAGCAAGGTTCCTGCCAATGACGGCGGTATCTCACTGGGTCAGGCAGTAATTGCAGGTAGGAGGGCCAATGTGTCTCGGCATACCAGCTAAGGTTGTCAGGATTAACGATCAGACAGCTACTGTTGAGGTGAGCGGCGTGATGAAGGAGATAGGCCTTCATCTTGTTGATGATATTGTTCTCGGCGATTATGTGATTGTCCATGCAGGCTATGCAATAAATAAGATAAATGAGGAGGAGGCAAGGGAGACATTACAACTTCTGAGGAGGCTGGGGGATGAGGTTTATAGATGAGTACAGAGAAGGCGATTATACAAAAGGGCTGATTGATAATATCCATTCTGTATCAAAAAGAAAAGTAAGATTAATGGAGGTGTGCGGCACCCATACGGTTGCTATCTTCAAGAGCGGGATAAGAGATATCCTGCCGCCGACCATCAGGCTTATATCAGGCCCGGGGTGCCCTGTGTGCGTCACACCCGTTTCGGATATTGACAGGGCAATTGCCATTGCAAGGCAGAGGGATGTTATATTCACCACCTTTGGCGATATGATGCGCGTTCCCGGTTTGCAGGGAAGCCTTCAGAAAAAGAAGGCAGAAGAGGGGCTTGATATCAGGGTTGTATATTCGCCGCTTGATGCCTTAAGGCTTGCGAGAGAGAACAGGGATAAAAATATCGCCTTCTTTTCAGCAGGCTTTGAGACAACAACGCCGACAATTGCAGCCACTATTTTTCAGGCATATATGGACGGCCTGAAAAATTTCTTTATCCTGCCTGTGAATAAAACTGTCCCTCCAGCAATAAGGGCGCTGCTTGATACACCTGAGATTGGCCTTGACGGCTTTATCTGTCCGGGGCATGTAAGTGTACTTATAGGCTCTAATGCCTACAGATTTATTGCAGAGGATTATAAGAAGCCTGCAGTAATATCAGGCTTTGAGCCTATAGATATCCTCCTTTCAATATACATGCTTGTTAAGCAGATTGAGGCTAAGGATGCGCGAATTGAGATAGAATACAAGCGCGCAGTAACACCCGAGGGGAACAAAAAGGCCATGGGGATAATGTGGGATGTCTTTGAGCCTGCTGATGCAGAGTGGCGCGGTATTGGTGTTATCCCTGAAAGCGGGCTTAAGCTGACTAAAAAATATAAGGCATTTGATGCAGTGGAACATTTTGGAATCAGCATTGAAGAGGTGGAGGACAAGGCAAGCTGCAATTGCGGGGATGTGCTTCGCGGCTTAAAGGAGCCGCCAGAGTGCGGGCT
>CAKKST010000236.1 GCA_919903585.1 Nitrospiria bacterium
AAAACAGGATAAATTATGCTTGGTGTAACAAAATTACTGTGCGAGACAACAGAGACAAAGAAAGGGGTTACCTCATGCGTGGCCTCTCCGAGGTTACTTCAATTTTCACAGGATAAGAGGCCTGTGGTAGTTTGGAATATTACAAAGCGCTGCAATCTCCATTGTCTGCACTGTTATGCAGATTCAAAGAATCAGGATTATAAACATGAACTGAGTACACAGGAGGCAATCTCAGTTATTGATGACCTAGCCTCTTTTAGTGTTCCTGTGATTATTTTTTCTGGCGGCGACCCGATTTTAAGAAAGGACATATTTGAATTAGCAAGATATGCGAAGGGCAAGGGGATTAGGTGTGCCTTATCCAGCAATGGCACCTTGATTGACAAAGATATAGCTAAAAAAATAAAGGATGCAGACTTTGCCTATGTTGGTGTCAGCATAGACGGGATAGGCGAGATTAATGATAGATTCAGGGGGATGCATGGCGCCTATAATTTAGCGATTGCAGGTCTGAGATACTGCAAGGAACTCGGTATCAGGACAGGCATCCGCCTCACCTTAAACAGAAGGACAATTAACCAGCTTCCTGCCATCTTTGACCTCTCAGAGAGGGAGAATATCCCAAGGATATATATCTCCCACCTTGTTTATGCTGGCAGGGGAAGAAGGATAAAGAATGATGACCTGAATCACTACGAGACCCGGATGACAGTGGATTATATATTTGAGAGGGCGCTGGATTTTTACAGAAAGGGGATAGAAAAGGATATCTTAACAGGGAATAATGATGCAGATGGTGTTTACCTCTTTTTAAAGATGCTAAAGGTTGACCCTGTTAAGGCAGAGGAGATATACAGGCTTTTATTGAAAAGGGGTGGTAACTCCTCAGGTGTTGCCATTGGGTGCATAGATAATCTTGGTTTTGTCCATGCCGATCAATTCTGGATGCACTACTCCTTTGGAAATGTACGGGAAAGAAGATTCAGCGATATCTGGCTTGATCTAACTGACCCTGTGATGAGGGAATTAAAAGACAGAAAAGGAATATTAAAGGGAAGATGTGCTGAGTGCAGTTATCTTGATATATGTGGCGGCAATTATCGCGTGAGGGCAGAGGTGGAATACAATGACATATGGGCTTCTGATCCTTCGTGCTATCTGACAGATGAAGAGATAGGGATTAGTAAACAAATCCCCCAACCCCCCTTTAATTCCCCCCTTAGTAAGTGGGGAGACAGAGGGGTAAAGGGGAAAATAGGGGGATTTGAAAAAGAAAATTATGCTGTCAAGGTTGCATAGACATCATACCCCCTCACCTTGCTCCTCTCCCCAGAGGGGAGAGGAAATTAAAAATAATACCCTCTCCCCTAAGGGGAGAGGGGAGGGTGAGGGGTGTTATTGCACAAGATATATAATCTATTTATTGCTTATATTAATTTTCTTTTCTTATAATACAGGCGCCCTTGCAGAGGAGAAGAAGTGGGGTACGGCAAACCTCATGGTGATTGTGGAAAGGGAGGCAGGCTCTGTAATTGTCATTGATGCCACAAGGCATGAGTTTTTGGGCAGGGTAAAGGGACTTGGGAATCTAAAACATGCAACAGTTAAGTTCTCCCATGACGCGCGATATGCCTATGTAATAGGCAGGGATGCAACTGTAAGCAAGATAGACCTTCTCACCCTTAAGGTTGTAAAGCAGGTTCGTGCAGGCGAGGACTCAGTTGGCGGTGTGATGACACAGGATGGGAGATATGTTGCACTCTCTAATTATAAACCAGGAGAGGTCAGAATCCTTGATGCAGATACATTAGAGACAGTAAAGAGGATACCGGCAATCAAGGAATATCCTGATGGCAGGAAGGTAGAGTCCCGAACAGTAGGGCTGCTTGATGCGCCTGACAATCTCTTTATCTTCTCCTTGATGGATGCAGATGGGATATGGATCGTGGATGCAGGAAGGCCTGATTTTCCTGTGATTAAGAAATTTTGGGATGCGGGTAAGACGCCTTATGATGCACTTATTACCCCTGACGGCCATTATTATATTGCAGGCTTTTTAAATTCAAACTGGATGGGGCTGCTTGATTTATGGGAGCAGAAGGAGGTTAAACCCATTCTGACGCAAAAGGAGGGGGAGGAAGGAACCGATGTCCCATTGTGGAAGATACCCCATCTAAAGGGATGGG
>CAKKST010000237.1 GCA_919903585.1 Nitrospiria bacterium
TGCCCTGTCTGCGCAGAGGTTACATATTCAGGACTCTGCGGGCATAAGGATAAGAAGCAGTCCTTTAGCGGGACATTAATCAGGAGCATAATTCAGGATGGTGTAAAGCCGCCAAGGTTGATATTCAGGCCCGAGGTCTTTGATATTATCATGGAGTGCGCTGAAAAATATGGCAACGGTTCACCCTTTGTTACAGAGGAGTATCTAAAGAATAGAAACCCTGTATTTACAATTGAACCATTATAAGGAACAATGCAAAATGCAAAAGTCAAAATGTAAAATTAAGGAAGTAATTGATTTAAATAATTTAAAGTTCCATAATTTTTATTTTTGAAATTTGATTTTTGATTTTTATGAGGAGGAAAAACATGGCTGATACATTTCCAATAAATATATGGATTAATGAGGAGAGGCTTGATAAGCTTCAAAAGGCAGGTCTTGCAGATATTGCCATTGAGATGCTGGCAGGCCTGAAGGTTTTGCCTGTTCCAAATACAGAAAAACAGAAGGATGAAGTATTAAAGCTATTTCCAATGGCAAAGTTTGACAGTGCTACAACAAAGAGCATTGAGCTGCTCCCGAGGGCGGTGAAGGACCAGATATTTGACCTCGTTGTCAAGAAAAAGAGTCTGGAAGTTATGGATGAGTTTATAACGGCACAAAAGAAATAAGGTGAGAGGAGGTGGGGAAGACTACGAACTTATAACTCATAATTTTTAACTTATAACTTATTTTAAGGAGGAGGTGTTTATTATGCCAAGTTTTGTAATTACAGAGAAGTGTGACGGCTGCAAGGCGCAGGATAAGACTGCATGCCAGTATATCTGCCCCCATGACCTGATGGCATTGGACAGGGAGAAGATGAAGGCATACAATCAGGAGCCTGATCAGTGCTGGGAGTGTTATAACTGTGTGAAGATATGCCCTACGCAGGCAATTGAGGTGAGGGGTTATGCAGACTATATCCCTCTTGGAGCAAGCGTTATCCCCCTGAAAGCTACAGATTCAATCATGTGGACAAT
>CAKKST010000238.1 GCA_919903585.1 Nitrospiria bacterium
TCTATACGCCTTTACGGCTTTCCAAGATTATTAAAAAGCTCTCCACTACTGATATGTTTACAAAAAAAGACTTATTAAGAATAACTTATGATGTTGTTAGAACTTTTGTGTAAATTATTTTTAAAACAATTTACGAATATTCTCCCCTTCCACCTTAATTATTTTTAAAAATGATGATGAGACATCTATTCTTTTCAGCCGCGTTTCTATATAGGACTTGACCTTAATTTTATTGTCATTGATGTTCATTAATATTGCCCCATCCCTGTCTGTGCGAAATATCCGCGCGCCGTTCTGCTCGTATGCCTCTACATGCTCAGGCGCAGGGTGTTTGTATCTGTTCTGGAAGCCGACAGATATAACAGCAATCTGCGGGTTGACGGCCTTTATAAAATCTTCATTAAAAGAAGACCTGGCCCCATGATGGGGCACCTTTATTATATTGCTCCTTATGCCGTCATATTTCAATAGAGCCTCCTGCGCCCTTTTTTCAATATCCGCTGTAAATAATAGCGAGTAATCCCCATTAGATATTTTAAGCACAATGGATCGGTCATTTATTGAGGCGCTTCCCCTCACCCTTTCCCTCTCCCCATGTGGGAGAGGGGAGGGTGAGGGGGTAGTAATCACCGACACCTTTACATCTCTGATGTCCGCCTTCATCTCTGATAATTCAGTCTTTTGCAGGACACTTTTTTTCTTTATAAGCCCGGCAAATCTCCTGTACGCAATGGACTCTCCTTCATCCCCATTTTCCCACACCTCTTTTATCCTCATCTTTTCCAAAAGATATGGGAATCCTCCAACATGGTCAAGTTGTGGATGAGTCAGAACAAGATAGTCAATTGTATATATCCCCCTGTCCCACAAATAGGGCGCAAGGACTGCCCTGCCGATATCAAAGGTCTCGCTCATTATGCCGCCGCCGTCAATGACCATAACCTTTTTATCAGGAAACTCAATTACAGCAGAGTCGCCCTGACCAACATCAAGAAAGGTTATTTTAAGGCTGTTATCAAGGCGGGCAGTAATTATTTTTGCAAAAATGGTAAAGAGCATCAGGCCCACAAATATTATTCTTTTCCAGTTTGGCATGGGGCGCTTTATTACAAAGAAGGCAAGAAGATAAAATAAAAATAACCAGAAGATGCCCGGGGATGGTATATGTATCTCTGCAAGGGGTATTAGTGAAAAGAGCCTTACAATGCTGTAAAAGAGATTTAAAAGAAATTCATTTACA
>CAKKST010000239.1 GCA_919903585.1 Nitrospiria bacterium
AGCTTCCTTTCAGCCAGAAATACCAGAAGACCCTTGATATATCCATCTTCCTTAACGGCATTCCCATTATCACATCAGAATTGAAAAACCATTTTACAGGGCAGGATTATACAGACGCCATCAAGCAATTTAGGTTTGACAGAGACCCAAAAGAGCCTTTTTTAAGGCGATGTCTTGTGCATTTTGCAGTTGATAATGATAAGGCATATTTTACGACTCAATTGGAAGGCGAAATCACTCAATTCCTTCCGTTTAATAAGAATATTGAAAACCCTGAGGATAAGCGTGGATTTAAAGTTGCTTATCTATATCATGACATCTGGCATCCAGACAGCCTGCTTGACATTATCTATCAATACATCCAGTTAACAGAGAAAGAGGATTTAAAGACAGGCAAGAAGACAAAAAAAATAATCTTCCCACGGTTTCATCAGTTGACAGCAGTAAAACAGATTGTTGATTCTGCAAGAAAATTGGGAACAGGAAAGAACTACCTTATTCAACACAGTGCTGGCAGCGGTAAGACCTTTACGATTTCATGGCTTGCCCACCAGTTGTCTCAAATCCACGACAAAGAAGATAAGAGAATCTTTGACAGCGTGATAGTTATTTCCGACAGAAAAGTAATTGACAAGCAATTAAAAGACGCGGTCAAGCAGTTTGAAAAGACATTGGGAGTCGTGCTCGGCACGGAAAATTCCAGACAATTGAAAGATGCATTGGAATCAGGTAAACAGATTATTGTCACGACGATTCAGAAGTTTCCTTTTGTAGTTGAGGAAATCGGGAAACTGAAAGGTAAAAACTTTGCACTCATCATTGATGAGGCACATTCAAGTCAGGGCGGTGAGAGCATGAAGACAGTAAAAAAGACCCTTACTTATACCTCCCTTGAAAATGCTGAGGAAGAAGACCCTGAAGAAAGGGATGTTGAAGATAAAATACTTGAGGATATACAGGCAAGAGGTAAATTGCCGAATGTCAGCCTCTTTGCCTTTACTGCAACGCCAAAACAGCAAACCCTTGAACTATTCGGAGAAAAACAGTTAGACGGAAGTTATCAGGCATTTTCTCTTTATTCCATAAGGCAGGCAATGGAAGAACGCTTTATCCTTGATGTGCTGGAAAATTACATGACATATAAGACCTACTTTAAACTCGTGAAAATGATAGAAGATGACCCTGAATATGAAAAACGGAAAGCAACCGCAGTGCTTAAAAGATATGTTGACCTGCATGAACATGCAATCAAAAAGAAAACAGAGATTATGCTTGAGCATTTAAATAAAAATGCAAAAGGCGCCGTAAAGGGCAGGGCAAAGGCTATGGTGGTAACAAGGTCAAGGCTTCATGCGGTCAGATATAAACTTGAATTTGACAAACAGTTAAAAGAACAGGGGAGTAATGTAAAGGCTCTGGTTACTTTTACTGGCACAATAAAGGATGAAGGGCATGAATTTACTGAATCCAATATGAATGGATTTCCAGAATCGCAAACCGTGAAAAAGTTTGATACAGATGAATACCGCATCATGATTGTTGCCCATAAATTTCAAACAGGTTTTGACCAGCCCCTTTTACACACAATGTATGTTGATAAGAAACTTAAGGGGGTTAATGCTGTCCAGACATTAAGCAGGCTTAATCGCATATTCCCCGGCAAAGATGGCATTTCAGTGCTTGATTTTGTCAATGAGACCGATGATATTAGAAACTCTTTCCAGCCTTATTATG
>CAKKST010000240.1 GCA_919903585.1 Nitrospiria bacterium
GGCTGGGGGCGTAGAGGCAGTGCGCCCCCTTACCTCATATTTTTTGTCATTCCCGTGAAAACGGGAATCCAGAAGGTGAATGGGACATGGTATTGGTGAGATGAATCTAATTTTAACACTCTTTATAATTCTGTTTCTGGTGCAAAATCCTTTGTGGGCTGCAGATGGCAAAGGGCTTTACATGCAGCATTGCGCCTCCTGCCACCATGCAGAGAGATACGGAATAACCGCGCCTCCTCTGATACCGGAGACCATTGGAAAGAAGAAAGATACCGAATTAATCTCTGCCATTGTTGATGGCCTGCCTGCCACGAATATGCCCTCTTTTAAAGAGGTGTTGACATCAAAAGAGGCAGAGCTCCTTGTGAGATATATAAAGGAGTCTGTGAAAGAGCTGAAATGGGGAGAGAAAGAGATATTAGAGAGCAGGGCTGTTAACCCCTCTGTGTCCCCCCTTGCTAAGGGTGAAATTAAAAGTGGCTATGATTATTCAAATTTTTTCATGATTGTTGAGGCTGGAAAGGGTGCAGTCCATTTCATGGATGGAGATACATTCAGGATGCTTGACAAAGTAAAGATCGGCGCCATTCATGGCGGGCCTAAATATGATTATGATTTTAAGAATGCGTATATTGTTGCGAGGGATGGATGGATTGTGAAATACAACCTCCGCAGTTTTTACGAATCAGGCAGGATAAGGGCAGGGATAAACACAAGGAATATTGCAGTATCAAGGGATGGAAGATACATTGCTGTTGCCAATGCCCTGCCAAAGAACATAGTTGTGTTAGATGCAGGCTCATTAAAACCTGTCAGGATTATTGATACAAAAGAGACGCCTAATGCAGTTTATACACTTAAAAAGGACGGCCTCTTTGTTGCTTCATTAAGGGATAAGGGTGAGATCTGGCTCATTGATTATAAAAATGACTTTAAGTTAGAGAAGATAACCACAATAGATCAACCTTTGAACGATTTTTTTATAGATTCCTCTGAGCAATATTTAATAGGAGCAGCAAGGGGTGGGGGGCATTTACATATTTTTGATCTAAAAGATAGAAGGATAATAAAGAGCGTAGAATTAAAAGGGATGCCGCATCTTGCATCTGCCGCTATATGGAAGGATGGCAATAGAACCTTTGCTGCCTTTCCACATATCGGTAATCCCATGCTTACAGTGATTGAACTCTATAATTGGGAGATAAAAGGTAATATCACTTTAAAAG
>CAKKST010000241.1 GCA_919903585.1 Nitrospiria bacterium
TCATCTGTTTGTTGATCGCAACCAAATTGGGTCTTCGCTTATAAACCTCTTTACAGGCGTTATTTTAACCCTCTGCCATACTTTTTTTCTCCTGAAACTGTATTTTATATTGTTTTTTTAATGTCAGTGTAATCTTTTCAGTCAGCTTTAGCTTGTAAACACAAACCTCTCACGGACACCCTTTTTTTTCAAATTTAATTTTAACCCGCCCTAATTAATGAGCCAGACTAAATCTTCAAGTATATCCCTTTTAATAGCCCATCCCATGCCTCAAACCAGTATTCCTGTTTAGGTGTCCTGATAAAGATGTCTGTTCCATTCCAAACCTCTGCTGGTGTTCTGCCATCTAAGTGCTGATGTGGCCTTACATGATTATACCAGAACTGAAATTGGGTAAGTGCATTGTTAAGCTGCTCCTTACTGTCTACCTGCCACTGATTCAGTTTTTCCTTTAATGTCCCAAAGAATCGCTCTACCCTTCCATTTTGCCATGGACAACACTTATCAATAAGCTGATGACGAATATCCATCAGCCATAGGCTTATTCTGAATAGCCATGAGGTAAAGGTTGGGTCATTATCTGTCCGCAAAGCTCTGGGTTTGCCATAGCACTCCACAGCATTAAACAGGAAACGCAATATTGTAATTGAGGCTTTATCCTTTAATGTTGTCAAACCAAGACTCACACGGCTTTTGTGCTCTATTATCCCAAGTATGTTATGGAGATTTTTATGATCATCTGTCTTGCCTGTTATATCCATTCCCCATATAAGATTTTTAGGCAATGGCTTAGGTCTGCTGTTCTTTATCTTTTTTCTCAGGATTTGTATTTCATAGGCATGCTTCTGAATTACATGGCTGACAAAGGTTTTGCCTACAGTCATATTCTTGACAGCAGCATACTTTCTGTTGAATAAGCTTGCAATGTAACGACACCCTGCTTCTGGCATAAGCGCCTTAAGGCGGATAATCTCTTTTCTGACCCATGCCGGTTTGGGCTGAC
>CAKKST010000242.1 GCA_919903585.1 Nitrospiria bacterium
TTCAACTCGTGATAGATTATACGGCCTGCAAGGCTTTCTGAAGAATGTCTAATCAACTGCGGTGAGGCTGAACCTAAAACAAGAAATCTCCCTCCAACCCTTTTTTTATCTACCATAGCCCGTATAAGCGGAAAAAGGGACGGCATACGCTGTATCTCATCAATAATCACAAGGTTATCAGTGAATTGGTTTAAATATAATTCAGGTTCCTGTAGTTTACTTATATCAGAAGGCAATTCAATATCAAGATAAATAACCTTTTTTTTGAATGCCTTTGCTATTATTTTGGCAAGAGTGGTTTTACCAACCTGACGGCAGCCAATTAATCCCACTACCGGGTATCTGGCAAGGGAGGCTATGACTGCCTTTTTCAGTTCCCTCTCTAATATCATGCTCTCATTTTAAAACAAGTAGTTTCATTTTGCAAGGATAAAATTAGAAGCGAAAGGCTTGCGATGGAGGATGAATATGGCGTTTCCGCGCCCTCATTGTCAAAGTTCTTGAATATCATCCAAAATCCATAATTCAGTAAGAAAAAATACGGGAAGGGCGTGTTAGTAATGAAATGAAATTCTTAGGCCTTCTTTTAACGCTGATTGATTCAGGGTATCGTCAAAACAGGCAAATACCATCTCTACATTCTCTGACTGCGTGAAAGTAATTGCTGAAGCAAGATGTATTGCATCAAAGCCTGTGAGAGGATGCCGCGCCGCAAGGTCTTCTATTAAGGCATTTAAATCATTATTAATTGGCACAAGGATTAAATGATTATAATCCTTTTTGAAATTTTTTACTGTCACTAAATATTCTTTATGTGTCAGGATGCCTTCTCTGAGTTTTCTACTAAAGGCTGATACAGCTTCCGCAAAGGCAACGGTAGATGTTACTATTGCCAGAGCAGAATCCCAGAGGCGGTCAACAGATCCAGTTCCATCTTCTTCTACATATCTTTTAATAAGCGCAGAGGTATCACAATAAAGTATCACCTGCGGCCCTCAATAACAGCCTCAGAGAACGGCGAGCCTTTAACCTTTTTTCTTCCTGTGGGACATTTGGGCGGCCTGTATATAATTGGAAGAATTATCTTGCCTTCTCCTGACAGCTTCAGCAATAAAGAAGGCAATTCATTTCGCCTTTTTTCTGGAGAAACCGGGATAATTTGCGCTATGGTTTTTCCCCTCTCCGAGATTAATAACTCACCCCCCGCTTTGACCTTTTTAAGATATTTACTCAGGTTTGTCTTAAGCTCCCTTATTCCTACTGATTTATAAGCCATGTGGTTACATTATCATACATGAGACTACATTGTCAAGGATTAGTTGCTTGGTGGCTTGGGTTGATTGGATTTGGATAGGCTGGATTACAGCCTAACTTCTTTTGGAAGGCCATTAAGCCTTTTGAATAAATTAATCCACGTTTATAGCTTGCGCCTTGACTTCTTTAAGGGACAGAAGGCTTTTATCATTTGTGATTAATGTTGCCCCTATCTGAAATGCAGTGGCAGATATAATTGCATCTGGTAGTTTGAGATGATATTTCTTCCTAAAGGCAATAGTCTGATTTTTAATCTCTTTTGTGATGTCAATAACTGGAATTTCACGAAGAAATTGTTTCAGTTGGTTTTCCTCTGTTGTAGTAATTGAAGAGTAGGATAAAACTTCCAATTCGGTAATAAAAGAAATGTAGAATTCCCCTTCAGGCAAAACACTGCTGTCTATTTTTCCTCCTGTCAAATAGAGGAGAATATTGGTGTCAATTAAGAACCTATTTCCATTCACTCCGTATTCTCCGCTGGTAGTCCAAAGGCTCTTCTTCTATATGCAGGATTCCTATATAATCTTTTAATCTTTCCCTTACCATACCCTTTTTAGTGGATTCCAATAACTGTTCAATCTCTTTCCATTCATCATAATTAATAATCACTTCCACAGGTTTGTTGTTTTCGTTAAGCACAATCTTCTTATGAATTGTTCTGAGCATTTTAATCACCTCTAATAAAGTTCTATTATCGTAAGTATAGCTCTTTTATAGCATTTTTGTCAATCATTCTGCGTGAGAATAACGGATTATCTCTTGCGGCAGGAGGCGGGATGAGGTTATTGGTCATGAGATGGCGCGTCAGGGGGTGGTGAGGAGTTTATTCAAGATACAATGAAAATAGCGAAGGACTTGACAATATAGCGTGCGCTCTGATATATCCCGCTCTATGAAAAACAGGGTATCCGACCTGCCTGTCAGCAGGCAGGGGCAGACAGGAATATTTCAGATACAAACGAGATAAGCTGTCAGTGCAGGCAGAAAGAAAGAAAACAAAAAAGATATTAGAACCGTTCCATGTGGGACGAAGCAGAATGTCAATAGGCAAGCCTGACCCTATTATTCTGCCCTGGTATGGTAAGCAGGTAACTATACTTATCTCTAAGCTCCATCTTCTTTTCAACAACTGCCTCAATGGCTCTAATCTGGCGAGTAAGAAAGTCTATTGAATCCTTACTGACCTTTCCAGCCAATGACAAGTCATCGTTGCCCTTAAGATATGGTGCAACCCTATCCGCCTTTAATGCCTTCACATCATTGACCTTTATCTTAAAACCATTGTTACGGCTGATGATGTTCTGTAAGCTTAGGCAGGACAGGGTCAAATCTTCATTGTTCATAGCTTTGTCTTATCCATATAAATAAAGCCCTCAACCTTAATAACCTTATCGCCTGCCTTGATAGCAATATCTTTTGCATTACTTATAATAAAACTTATGCAGCTTGGTAGTGTACAACAGACATTTCTGATTGCAGGTCTTCAAGCCGGT
>CAKKST010000243.1 GCA_919903585.1 Nitrospiria bacterium
TATCAAAGGCCGATGTTAAGAGTGCATCGCCTGCAAGTATGGCAATAGATTCGCCATATACCTTATGGTTTGTGGGCCTTCCCCGCCTGAAATCATCATTATCCATTGCAGGCAGGTCATCATGTATCAGTGAATATGTGTGCACAAGCTCAATAGCAGATGCCGCAGGAAGCACAGCATCCGCATCCCCGCCAACTGCCTCGCAGGAGGCAATACACAAAATGGGCCTTATCCTCTTTCCGCCTGCAAAAAGGCTGTATCGTATGGCCTGATGCAGCGCCTTGGGATGCATGTCAGCCTTTGGCAGATAATCATCAAGAACCTTATCAACCTGCCCCCGCTTCTCCTTTAAATATTCTTTTAAAGCAGCCCCTGTCTTCATTCTCACTCTGACTCTTTTAATTCAAAGGGCTTAAGCAGTCTGATGCCATTTTTATCTTTTAATAAAATCTCCACCTTCTTCTCTGCCTCATCAAGCCTCTTTAAACAAATTTGATAGAGCTTTACCCCTTCTTCAAAAAGCTTAATGGAATCATCAAGAGGAATATCCCCTGCCTCAAGCCTATTTACAATCTCCTCAAGCCTCTTAATCGCCTCTTCAAACCTTATTTCCTTCAAAAAAAAATCCCCCTGTTTTGTTACCCTACATTAACAAAAAGGGCTTGTGGTGTCAAGTAGTATGAAGTAAAGGAATACAAGCACCACTCCGTAATTATGATGGTGCGCTCTTATAAAATTGCTTGATCGTATTCACCATAATAATGCTGAATACAAGCCATGAAAACCCTGCAGCATATCCTCCAAGCACATCTGTCAGCCAGTGCACATTGAGATAAACACGACTAATACCAACGAGAATGATTAGAAGGATTGATACTGAAAATATTATAAACCTCAATGTTTCAGCCTTTATCAATTTCCATGTTACATAGATTAAAAAACCATATACTATCACTGCTGAGAAGGCATGTCCACTTGGGAAACTATAACCATGTGCCGTTACCAGTTGTTGGTCTGGCCTCGGCCTGTGAAAAAAAAGCTTCAAAAGAACCAAAACAGTTTCCCCACCGCCGACTACCAGAAAGATGGTAAAAAGATTCCACCAATACTTTTTATACAAAAGGTATATGGCCATTGCACCGCATATAAGCAGGGATAGATAGACACCGCCAAGATTGGTTATGTCTACCATAAATCTCGTTATTTGAGGAGTGATGATCCCCTCCACAAAACTCTGTATTCTGAAGTCCAGGTAAAACAGCGTCTCCTTATCTACCAAATCCTCAATAATTTCACCAAAGGAGAGAAGGGCCAGCATAAGAAGGACAATACCCATTGTGAGATTCAATCCGTACCACTCTCCGGTACTAAAACGACTTTTTACAACCTTCCATGTCTTCGGCATCTGAGATGATAGCCTTCTATCAATCCATCCAGCCCTTTCCTTGATAAATCGCCTTCTTTTCGTAAGAAAAAAATAAAGAAATATTACAACAACGCCGAAAACAAACGCAAAAACTCCAAGCCGGCCAAAGTATACCTTTATTATGCCCCAGCTATTGCCGGCAAAATAACCGAGCAATGAAAATGTTGTCGCCCATGCAATTCCTCCAGCCACATTAAAAAAGAGGAATCTTGAGTAACGCATCTTTGATATTCCTGCAACAACAGGAGCAAATGCCCTGAGCCACGCCATGAAACGGCCAAAGAACACGGTCTTTCCACCATGTTTGTCAAAGTACCCCTTAGCCTCATCAAGGTACTCCTTTTTGAAAAAGAAGTATTTTCCATACTTCAGGAAAAACCCTTCTCCAAACCTGTGTCCGATAAAATATCCCACTGTGTCACCCATAATCGCACCTACTGAGGCAACCCATACCACATCGCCCAGTTCAAGAATTCCCCTTGATGCCAGTAGTCCGGCTATAACCACCATACTCTCACCAGGCACAAGGAAGCCAAGGAATGCCGAGGTCTCAAGAAAGGTCATCAGGAATAAAACATAGTATCCCCAGTGATTGAGATGAGGTAAAATAATATTAAAAATAAGTTTTTCCATCTTTGAAATTACAAAAATATTTTATTCCATCTGAACTTAAAATTCCTAAGAACCAAATAGATCGCAAGGAATGCTATAGCCAATAAAATCCCTAAACGCAGGGGAAGCACATTAAAGAAATTCCTTAAGAAAGGAGTCCGGTATATTCTATCACCTTAAATACTATGAACCAGATAAATTACAAGAAAGATTCCAATTACAAGAATGGATATGGCAAGCAGCACATTGAGTATTTGTGATGGTCTATAAGTATCCTCATCAATTTGTTTTTCAACCTTTTTATATCTGATAAATGCAAGCACACCCATTAATGCGCCGAGGCCAACAAGAAAAATTCCAAAGACTGATGAATATCCGCGTGGAGGAGGGACAACCTCTTTCCCCAAAAAATAGGATAACTGTTTAAGGAATAGTGCGAATTTCTCAACAACGAAGCCAAAGGCCATTATCCCTACACTTGTCCTTATCCATGCAAGGAAAGTCCTCTCATTGGCCATGTGGACACGGCGGTTGCTAACTTTTCGGGATTTTTTATCCTCTATTATCTCATGCATTTTAGACTATTTATCTATCCTTTTATTTTCCACTGATGAGTTAATCTGCAATCCTCTTTTTAACTCCACTTATACCACTTTAAGAGACACTTATCAATACATAAAAAGCATCTCCCTCCCCACAATTCCAATTCTATCCTTGATTCTCAATTAAATCTAATATTTACCTTCCATGAAGCTCCTTGCATAACGTTCAACTGCGCTGTCATCATGGAGCATTGCATCCATCTGCCTTGTATAGGCAATCAGCCTGCCCAGATGGTCAAGGATTTTCTCTATCTCCTCCTGCCTGAGCCCGGCAAGCCTCGCAATGATAAGGTCTCCCTTTGTCTTGATGTTAAAACCATATTCCTTTAGAATGAGGGAGATAAGCCCTACCCTCCTTGAACGTTTTACAATATCAGCGGCGCCCCCAACGAAGCGAAAATATATGTGGTTATTTCTCGCATTTTCACTGCAGTAGCAGTCAAGCAGATTAAAGTGATAGCCGAATCTGAGGTTCAGATTCATGTATTCCCTTGACACAATTGCAGTATTATATTCCACATCCTTCATACCCTCTGACATTATATCTGTCATTCTTACCATGCTTGTAAAAAAATCCTTCATCTTAAGAGAGACCATGTCAGAGCGCCAGACGCCCGGATGGAGCATTCCCTTAATAATTGCCCTGAGAGGCACAGATATGATTTGTTCAAAGGCAGCGCTCCTTTGGCCTTTTTCAATATCCAGACCACCGCCAATATCTATTACAATAATACCAGTGGGTATCGGCAAATCAAGTTTAACAGATGAAAGGCCTTTTGCTCCCTCTTGTGCATTCTCCACCAGCTCTGTAACAGCCTTTTCGTGGATGAATCTGAGGATATCGTGCATGGTTTTGCATCCTTCAGGCGTGAAGTTATCGGATAATGGGTCAATGAGATTCAGAGGTGATATATACCTGAGCATATATCTTTTCTTCCTGAATTCATAGAGTTCTTCCATCCTCACAGGACCTATGTCAGCCTGTTTCAGGAGTTCTTCTGAAATCCCATCATAAATAGTTATATTTCCTTCATCGGCAGCGACTGTGATCTCCTGTCCGTGTTTGAGGACATAAGTGGCATTGGCTGTATTAACTACTGTTGGAATCCTGAATTCCCTGCATAATGCTGCCATGTGGCTTGTAGGTGTTCCGATATCCGTTATAATTGCAGAGGCATAGGGCATAACCTTTATGAAATTAGAAGAGTCATTCCTTGCCACGAGGACAGCTCCCTTAGGAAAATTATTCAGTTCATCCATGTGCTTTAAAATAAAGACCCTGCCTGCAACAACACCCCTTTGAACAACTATGCCTTTATCTTTCATCAGCGCTGTTTGTAATTTTGTAGCGGAGCCCTCTTGCCCCTTGCCCCTTGACCCTTGACCCTGATTTTCTGAAATCCTTAATGGTCTCGCCTGTAAAATAAAAATCCTTCCGTCCCTGTCAATTGCCCATTCAATGTCCTGTGGTTTTCTAAAATATCTTTCAATTGCAACGGCCTCTCTTGCAAGTTCTGATACCAGTTCCTCTGTAAGGCACGGTTTTTCAACCATGCTGTCAGGGGTTGCAATTTTCTCTGTCCCACCTTTTCCAAGGCTAACTATCATGGATTCTTTCCTGCCGCGCCTCATGTCAATTATTTCAGGATTAACATCCTTCTTCACAATATAAAGGTCTGAATCTACCTGACCTTCAACTACCGATATGCCTAATCCCCATGCGGCATTTATCATCAGTGTGTCAGTATCTCCTTCGGGATTTGCAGAATAAATAACACCGCTTGATAATGCATCCACCATTAACATACAGCCCGCCGCCATTTTTAACTTCCCGATTTCAAATCCTAATTGCCTCTGATATGAAAAAGCCCCTTCAGAAAATAGACTTCCAACAACCCTCTTGTAAGCCTCTAAGATTGCCTCTCTATTGAGGGGGACATTTAAAACGCTCTCAAATTGCCCGGCAAAGGAGAATTCACTGTCTTCTTCCTCTGCGCTGCTCCTTACAGCAAAAAAACAACTCTCTCCGCGATTTGCTTTAATCTTCTCAATGGCCTTATCAACGGCAATTTCAAGGTCAGCGGGGATTTCAGAGTTTATTATCAGCCCCTGCAATTCCTTCATCTGTGATTCTGTGGCATCGGTATTAAGGGCTTGAATCCTTTCCTTAAGATTGTTATGCCTTATCAGTTCATCAAAGGCAATGGTTGTTATGGCAAAGCCCCCGGGGATATTGATTTTCAAAAAATTCTTCAATTCAGATAGGTTAGAATTCTTGCCGCCGACCACAGGATACTTATCCCACGTGATATTCTCATAAAATATAACCATTTCCCCTGATGATGGAGGCACACCGTATATCATCCTTTTGATCTGTTCATCAATGCTGTTAAATACATCATGTAGCCGCAGGTATTTATTCTC
>CAKKST010000244.1 GCA_919903585.1 Nitrospiria bacterium
AGCTTGTAGGGGCTATTCATGAATAGCCCCTACTTTACAGCAGAATTGTACTGGAGAAACAGATAAAAATCAAGGGTTTATTTTAATTTTTCTTTGGCCTTTTCCTTGACATTTACCTTTTTTTTGTTAAAATTACAATGATAATCACCAAAATATTATCTGACTCACCCATATATTTGAGGATATATAAGTGGCTAAAATAAAAGAAGAATATAAACTTTCACCAGAGATTGAGAAGTTAGGAGAAAAACTGGCAAAAGACCCTTCTTCAAAGCTATTCCTTCCCCTTGCAGAGGAATATGCAAAGGGCGGAATGTTTGAAGAGGCGTTGACTGTTCTAAAAGACGGGCTTAAATATCATCCGGCTTATGTTAGCGCGAGGGTGGCCTTAGGCAAGGTCTATCTTAAAAAAGGGCTTTTAAAAGAGGCGCTGGATGAGTTAAAAAAGGTTATTTCTGCAAATCCTGATAATATCCTAGTCCATAAAAAATTAGCAGAGGTTCATCAGAAATTAGGCAATATACAGGATGCCATAAAGAGCTGTAACACAGTACTCCTTTTGAATCCAAGGGACGAAGAGATCAGGGCGATGTTAAAACAACTGGAGATTGTCGCACCTGCCGCCCCAAAGGCCCCTGAGAAACCGGTGGAGGCAATGCCTTCTGCTGGAAAGCCTGTGGAAAAAACTGTTGCAGAAAGACCCATCCCGGAGAAACCACCTGCAGAAAGATCAGCAGCAGTGAAACCATCGGTTCCTGTTATGCCTGAACCTGTTGAAAAGGAGAAGGAGCCCTACATAATAGAAGAAAAGATTGAGGAGCCTTTTGGACGGATAGATTTTGCTGAAAAGGGTATGGAGGAAGAAAAATCATCTATTGAAAAGGAGTTTCCTTTCGAAGAAGAGACTATTATTCAGGACAGCGGTTTGAGCCAGATAGAGGAGTCCTTTAAGATACCTGAGGATAAAGAAGATATACTCCATCTTGGTGAAGAGAAGGTGGAGGCTAAAAAGGAGGAGGTGAGCCTCTGGGATATGCCATCTGAGAAGGAAGAGGCTATCTCCTTTCCCGAACCCATTAAGGCGCCTGAAGCTAAAAGGAAAGACAAGGTTGAGGAAATCTTCCCCTTTAAAGAGGAAGATGTTAAGGCACAGGCAGGTGAATCAGAAGAAGGGAATGTGCCTGTTTATGAGATAAGCGATGAAGAATTAATAAGCTTTCCTACTGACCTCATTCAGTCTGATGAGGAGATGGTTTATGAGGCAAAGAAAAAGGAGGACGAGATAATAAGTTTGGATATTTCGCCAAAAGAGAGGGCATCTGAGCAGCCAGAAAAGATAAAAGAGCCTCCTCATGGCGAGGATATGATAATTATTGAAGAGCCTGAAGAGGAGCTTTTGTCGCTTGAAACTCCAATACCAGAGATTAGGCCAGAGATTAGGATAGAGCCGCCAAAGGCAGAACCTAAAGAGGATATCTTATCAGTTGAGGAGATAAGAGTAGAGATGCCGTTTTTCGCAGAAGCTGAGGCTCCAAAGGTAGAAGTAGCCGGTAAAGAGGAGCTTGCAACAGAGACCCTTGCGGAGCTGTATATAAAACAGGGTTTTTATGATAAGGGTATTGATATATATAGTAAGCTCTTGGAGGCAGAACCTAAGAATAGTGTATTAAATCAAAAATTAAAGGATGCTATAACACTATCAAACCTGCTTGCAGGCGGCCAAAAGAAGGATAAGGATTATGAAGAGATTATTCCAGGTGTAACCATAGAAAAAACAGGCGCATCAGTTGAGAATATAGAGATAGTTGAGATACCATCTCCAAAGGCTGAGGCAGTCAAAGAAAGGGTAGTTATTCCTCAGCCCCCTGTTCAAAGGCCAAAGGAAGAGGCTAAAAAAACAGAACCACCAAAGACAGGGGAGCTGCCTCCTAAGGCTCCCAAACAGAAGGCAAAGATACAGAGGTTACAGAGCTGGCTTGAAAATGTAAAGAAAGGGTGATTTCTATGGGCTTTACTGAGATACTTCGGCGTATAGTAGATGAAGAGAAGGATGCCCTTTGTGTTGCTGTTGTTGGTACAGACGGCATTGTAGTGGAAGAGCGCCTCGTTGATAGTCAGATTGATCTTGCATCCGTAGGCGCAGAATACAGCAGTATTTTAAAGGATATAAGCAAGGTATCCGATTCCTTGAGATTTGGCGATGTCAAAGAGGTGGTGGTCTTTACTGATAAGGCAATAGTAATGCTAAAGGGTATTAATAAGGAATATTTCATACTCTTTGCTATAAAGCCTGATGGGAATATTGGTAAGGGGCGCTTTCTTCTCCGCAGGGAGATGCCAAAATTAGAGAAAGAGCTGCAATAAAAAAAAATAAAAAATCAAAATTAAGGAATGTACTAAGGAGAGCAATTTATAGTTTGCAATTGCTACGAAAACGCCTCGTTATGTCATTCCCGAATGTTTCTATCGGGAATCCAGTTTTTTGTTTTAATACCAATGGATTCCCGCTCAAAAGCGCTGCGGGAATGACATATTTGAAGTTCACTTTATATCCTTGAAGTGTAACCTATTTAATGCTCTGGGTAATAATATAGACACCTTAATTTTGATTTTTTATTTATTGAGGGCGCTTACTGATGCTAAAGATACTTGTACTGCACGGACCAAATCTGAATCTCCTTGGACTCAGGGAGCCTGAGATCTACGGCAAGACCACGCTCATTGATATAAACAAGGAGCTTATGGGATTTGCAAAGAAAGAGGGCTTTGAGCTTACTATTAAACAGTCCAATTTTGAGGGCGAGTTGATACAGATAATACAGGAGGCAATGGAAAATTATGACGGCATAGTCTTTAATCCGGCGGCCTATACACATACCAGTATTGCCCTGAGGGATGCAATAGCAGCAGTGAATATTCCGGTTATAGAGGTTCATCTGTCAAATATATATAAAAGAGAGGAGTTCAGGCATCATTCTTATATCTCTGAAGTGGCGGAGGGGGTTGTATCAGGTTTTGGAAAAGAGAGCTATTTCTTAGGGCTCAGGGCATTAATAAATCTACTCTCCAAGAAGGCAAAAAAATAATCCAATGAAATTTAATATTGACCGCCTCTCTGGTATAAGGGAGAGGTTTGCAGAAAAGAAGATTGACGCAATTTTTTTGACTGCCATACAAAATATAAGATATTTATCCGGTTTCAGCGGCTCCTCTGCCTATATGCTGATTACAAGGGAGAAGGCTTATTTTATTACAGATTTCAGATATAAAACACAGGCAGCAAGGGAGGTAGATGGGTGTAATATCAGGATATATAGAGACTCAATAATTGATGAGATAAAGAGACTAATAAGAAAAAATAATATCTCCCACCTTGGTATAGAAAAGAAGAATATTACGCTTGAATCATACCAAAAGTTGACAAAAGGATTAAAGAAGGTTAAAATTATCCCCACTTTAAATTTGGTGGAGGGGTTCAGGGCAGTAAAGGACTCAGTTGAGATAAAGAATATAATAAAGGCAATAAAGAGGGCAGAGTTGGCCTATAAAGAAATAAGTCCGAATATAAAAAAGGGCGCTGCTGAAAAGGATATAGCCTTGAGATTAGAATATGCTATAAAGGGTTCAGGTTCTGCAAGGCTGCCGTTTGACATTATCGTGGCCTCTGGTTACAGGGCTGCACTGCCGCATGCAACTGCAGGTAAACGTAGATTAAGAAGTAACGAGCCTCTTATTGCGGACTTTGGCGCAGAATATGAGGGTTATTTTTCGGATATTACCCGCACCGGCTTTATTGGTCATAAGATGACCAAAAAGGCACGGAAGATATATAATACAGTGTTGAGCGCCCAGCAGGCGGCAATTGATTTAATAAGGCCTAATATCAGGGCAAGGGATGTGGATGCAGCGGCCCGTAAGGTGATATCAAAGGCAGGATATGGCAAATACTTTGGCCATGGCACAGGACATGGCGTTGGATTGATGATACATGAGATGCCGATAATCTCACCTAAGAGTGAGGATATATTAAAAGAGGGAATGATATTTACAATAGAGCCGGGGATATATATTCCGGGCTGGGGCGGCGTAAGGATAGAGGATATGGTTCTTGTTACAAAGGCAGGATGCAGGGTGCTCACATCATTGCCAAAGTAGATTTATTAATACCAAAAATACCCTCTTTGCTCTCTGTGCGAAACTTTTGACCAGTCTAAGGCTCGGGTCGCTCAAATATGCAAACTCGGCCTTCGGCCTCAGACAGTGTACATTTGCCCCTCTGGGGACGCTCCAGTTCGCCAAGGCAGGCGCCCCAAAAATTCCGTAATGTTCACTCCAAGGGTATTTTTTTGTGTGCTAAATATTATCTTGTAAGGAGGGTTAACCGTTGTTATCAACAAGCGATTTCAGGAATGGATTAAAGATTGAGGTGGAGGGTGAACCGTATGCCATTGTTGAGTTTCAGCATGTCAAGCCGGGGAAGGGCGGCGCCTTTGTCAGGACAAAATTAAGGGGAATTAAAACTGGAAGTGTGATTGACAGGACATTTCGCTCAGGTGAGAAATTTAATAAGCCAAACATGGAAGAAAGGGAGATGCAGTATTTATATGCCTCTGCGGATCAGTACTTTTTCATGGATAATCAGACATACGAGCAGATAGCCCTTACAGAGGAGAATCTCGGTGAAGGCAGGAAGTATTTAAAGGAAAATATGGCTGTAAAGATACTTTTTTATAATGAAAAACCGATTGGTGTTGAGGTGCCGATGTTTGTTGAATTGAAGATAGTAAAGACAGACCCAGGTGTGCGCGGTGATACAGCATCAGGCGGGACAAAGCCTGCTACTTTGGAGACAGGCGCAGTGATAAAGGTTCCGCTTTACATGAATGAAGGTGAGATAATTAAGGTTGATACAAGAATAGGCGAGTATGTAGAGCGGGTTAGATAATCAATAAGAGGAGTGGGTAGATGAACATTAAAGAATTAAAAGAATTGATTGACCTGATGAGGAATACAGACATCTCCGAACTTGAAATAGAAAAAGGGGGAGTAAAGGTAAAACTTAAAAAAGGCCACTCCCTTGCCATGCCTGCTATTACAAGGGTGGAGGCTGCAATGCCCCAGAATATAGAAAGGCAGGTTATATCTGCAAGAGAAGAAAAGGCTGCAATACCTGTTGAAGAGGAAAAAGGGATAGTGATTGTTACATCGCCGCTTGTAGGCACCTTTTACAGGGCGCCTGCGCCGGATGCCAAGCCATATGTAGAGATTGGTGATATTGTTAAAAAGGGTCAGATTATCTGCCTTGTTGAGGCAATGAAGCTCATGAATGAGATAGAGGCAGATATCAATGGCAGGATCTCTGCCATCCTTGTGGAAAGCGGCCAGCCGGTTGAATTCGGGCAGCCGCTCTTTAAGATTGAACCTACAGAGGACTTATAAGATATGTTCAAAAAGATACTGATTGCAAACAGGGGGGAGATTGCCCTCCGCATAATAAGGGCATGCAAAGAGCTCGGCATAAAGACCGTTGCTATACATTCTGTGGCAGATAGGAATTCATTGCATGTCCGCTTTGCAGATGAAAGCGTTTGTGTCGGTCCTGCAGAGGGTTCGTTAAGCTACAGGAATGTGCCAAATATCATCAGCGCCGCTGAGATAACCGATGCAGAGGCAATACATCCGGGGTACGGCTTTCTTGCTGAGAATGCAAATTTTGCTGAGGTGTGCGAATCTACAGGTATTAAATTTATCGGCCCCTCTCCGGAGAGTATTGCACTGATGGGAGACAAGGCAAAGGCAAAGGAGACGATGATAAAGGTAGGCGTGCCTGTGCTGCCCGGAAGCGATGGGATAATTGCTGCGGAGGATGATGCATTAAAGGTTGCCAAAAAGATTGGCTACCCTGTTATTATAAAGGCTGCTGCCGGCGGAGGCGGCAGGGGGATGAGGGTTGTGCATAATGAAAAGGATCTTGTCAATTCCTTTTTAATGGCACAGGCAGAGGCGCACTCAGCCTTTGGCAGCAATGCAGTATACATTGAAAAGTTCTTTATTGAGCCGAGGCATATTGAGGTTCAGATACTTGCAGATGAACATGGGAATACAATCTATCTCGGCGAGAGGGACTGCTCAATACAGAGGAGGCACCAGAAGCTTATTGAAGAGGCACCCTCCCCGGCAGTGTCGCCTGAGCTCAGAAAGAAGATGGGAGAGATCGCTGTGAAGGCTGCGAGGGCAGTGAATTATAAAAATGCCGGCACCATGGAATTTTTGCTTGATAAAATCGGCAATTTTTATTTTATGGAGATGAACACGAGGATACAGGTAGAGCATCCGATTACAGAGATGGTTACAGGGATAGATATAGTAAAGGAGCAGATAAAGATTGCAGCAGGCTTGCCGCTGGAATATAAACAGGGAGATATAAAGATTAATGGCCACAGTATTGAATGCCGGATAAATGCAGAGTGTCCTGAGAAATTTTCGCCATCCCCGGGTCTTATCACAGCCTATCATCCGCCGGGCGGACTCGGTGTCAGGGTTGATTCAGCAGCGTATACTAATTATACAGTGCCGCCATATTATGATTCCATGATTGCAAAGCTCATTGTCCATGCCCCTACAAGGGAAGAGGCAATAATAAGGATGAAGCGGGCGCTGGATGAGTATATAATAGAGGGGATCAAGACAACCATCCCATTTCACAAGAAGGTCCTGAACGACCCTGACTTTAACAGGGGTATCTTCTATACAAACTTTCTTGAGAAATTCAATTCTGTGAAAGAGTAGAAAGAATCTCCAAAAATTGTAATAATCGTTCAAAACTGTATTTATTTTACTACAATTCTTATAATACACTTCTTTCTCTGCTAAAAAATATACTTATCTTTCAGGCAGTTACAAATAACTACATATTAATTCACTTCTGGCAAACATCTTGCTTATACCTAATAATGTAATTCTAAAATATAAAATGAGGCATTTTATCTTGGGAAGGATGGGGTTTCCTTTCTTTATTATTTTTATAGCGCTTGCTCATCACTTTTCTTATGCCCTCGCAGAAACTGGTGATAGAGGTCTCAGTATAAGATGGAAAAGGGAGATAGGGACTGAGACATATACCCGGGGCATTACAGAAAAGGGCAGGACAACACATATTCAGGCCTATAATGGCTTTCTGTATGCCCTTGATGAGAGGGGCAATAAGAGGTGGCGGGTAAAGACTGATCTTTATGAGAATGCATTTAAGAAATTTAATGGGGTCTTGTATACAGGGGCGAGGGATGGATACCTTCTGGCAATAAATGGAGACAGCGGTCAGGAGCTCTGGCGTTATAAGGCAGAGGGTTCAATTAATGGTGCGCCAGTAATAGCTGGGGATTTAATCCTTTTTGGCTCATCAGGCGGAATTCTTTATGCCATTAATCCTGAAACAGGTTTTAAAAAGTGGTCATACAGGACAGAGAGCGGGGTATCATCCTCTCCTGCAATTAGCGAGGATAAGATAGTTTATGTTGGCTCAAAAGACGGCCTCTTTTATGCAATAAGCGCAGAAGGCGGTAAGCTATTGTGGAAATTCAGCGCAGAGGGAGGGATCGTGGCCTCTCCTGTTATTGACGGTGATAATGTATATTTTGGCGCGAGGGATGAGAAATTATATAGCCTTAACAGATATACGGGTGAGCCGAGATGGCTTTTTAATGCAGGCTCTGCATTGAATTCCAATCCACTGATTTATGGCAAGACAATCTGCGCTGCCTCAGATGAGGGCATCTTATACGGCATTGATAAGGAGACAGGGACTGAAATATGGAGGATAAAACTGGAGAGGCGGTCTAATACAAATCTGGCAGAAGCAGGCGGGGTCTTGTATGCAGGGACAGATGACCTCTATGCAATAGATATTAATAATGGAAAGGTCATCTGGAGATTTAATGAAAGGGTGAAGGAATTATTTCAGATGGAGATGCAAAGATTAAAGATAGAAGGGGAAAGGAGATTAACAGAGGATGAGAAAAGGGCTATCCGTTTAAGGGACTATTTCCCAATTGACAGCAGGGTCAGATCATCTCCAATAATTGCCGGCGGCGATATATCCTTTGGCACAGAAAAGGGTTATCTCTATCTGGTAAACAGGCTCACAGGAGAGATAAGGTGGAGGTTCAAGACAGGCGCGGCTAACAGCCTGTCACCCATTGCAGACAGGGAGGCAGTTTATACAGCAGGTGATGATAACATCATATATGCCTTTAATGTAAACTCAGGCCAGATTAAATGGAAGGCAGTTTTATACGGTGAGATTGAGAGGATTAATGTTGGAGAAAAAGGGCTCTATGCAGTTGACAGCAACAAGAGGCTTTATGCCCTTAAAAAAAGCGATGGCAATATTAGGTGGTCGCACAGGGCAGAGGGCGAGGTAAACGGCATTTATACAATGCAGGAGAGGGATGCACATGAGATAGTTATTCTTCAGACTGATAATGAAAAGATACATGGCATTGATGGGGATAAAGGGACGACATGGGTTGGGCAGGCCTTTCGTATCCCTGATTTTATTACATCACCAATTGCCATTGAGAATGATATTCTCTTTTTTGGCTCTGGGAAAGGCGATCTCTATGCGCTTCAATTAAAAGACAAAAGGTTTTCTATTGTGTGGCAGACCCATTTAGGGAAGGCGGTTATAGCAGCTCCAATACTATTTAATAATATGGTATATGCTGCCGCAGAGAATGGAGAGATATCAGGCATAGACAAGGCATTGGGGGTAATAAAATGGAGATATGGTCTAAAGGGGAATATAGGATTGCTAACAGCGCATGATGGGGTTATTTATGCTGTAATAAATGAACAGTTTATTCATGCCATAGATGCAGGGGTAAATAAGACACTCTGGAGGTTTGATGCAAAGACGAGGATAAAGGGCATCAATGTTGTCAATAGTGAAGGACTGTTTGTTACTGCTGATACTGGAGTTATTTACAATATTGATAAGGCTGACGGCGCTATACGAAATGAATTTAAGGTTGATGAAGGGATTGCCTCACAACCTGTTTCCGGGGATGGGAATCTGTTTTATATCACAAGGGAAGGGAATCTTTATACACTGACAATAAGATTGCAATAAAGGAGGGGAAAATGAAATTTAGAAATACAGTATATATGTTTATTTTATTGGCGATACTCTCAGGCTGCGCCACAAAGATATCAGGCACAGTGCATCTCCTTGATGAAACCGGGGCGCCATTGAAGGCTGAAAATCCTTCAGGGACTGTAATTAATATGATAAATCTTTCAGTCCCTATTGGCCGCGCAAATCATTCAGTAGAGGCGAATGATAAAGGCCTTTTTGAAAAGAAGGAGTTAGAAGCCGGGGAATATAAGGTAGAGGCATCAAGACTGGGCTTTGCCACTGAGACGCAGGGCGCAAAGCTCGGCAAGTTTAGCCATAAAAAGTTTGAATTTAAACTGAAGAAGATACCAGAGGGCAAGAGAAAGAGCATCAAAGAGGGCAATAAGGACGAGGAGAAGATTATTAATCCCGGCGAGGTTAATATACAGCCGCCGTCGATGTAAGGTTGAAAAGGTATAATATCTTATTTATTAACAATATTCCCTATAGGGATATTGATAGTAAGTGAGGCTCTTGCAAAACTGTTTGTCATCCCCCGCTTAATGCCTGCGAGGGCAAGCCCCGAATGCTTTTATCCCCGATACAAACATTCGGGGACGGATCTGCCCCCGACTGAACCTATCGGGGGCAGATTCCCGCTCAGAAACTCTGCGGGAATGACAGAATTGGGACTTTTGCAAGAGCCTGCCCCTGCATGTATTAAGCAGGGGGGAGATTTTTACAATTATGTCTATTCAATTATGAGACCCTTAATAACAGGCATTATGTGGCAGAGGGCATTTCTACAGGTAATAGTTTTACTTCTCCCATTGGCTACTGGCTGCACCCTTAGAGGGGATACAGATGTTTATTTGATTATTGAGAGCAGGGATGAGAATGGCGATCTCCTTCCTGATGCAAGGGTAATAATCAATGGCATTGAGAAGGGGGTAACAGACGGGAATGGGCTTTTCAGCGGGATTATAAAGACAACAATTGGAAGGGATGTAAGTCTCAAGGCAGTAAAGGATAATAAGAGCTGGAAGACCGTCTTCAAGATATATCCAAAGATAGATGATATAAAGAGGGGCGAAAAGAGGGATGGTTTTGAGGGTGATATAAAACTGGACGAGGAGGTGGCTGCCATTGCAGAGGCGCACCAGAAGGGGGAGTACAGGTTTATTGCGATCCTCGCAAAAAATAATTAGCAATGAATAATAGGGCTTCACAAAAATCGTTTCGTTCTTGATTACACAGATTACAAGAGACGGATTGCACAGATTATGAGGATTTTAAATCTGCGTAATCGCTTTTAAGAATCTGTGTAATCATCTAATTCAAGGAGGGCTTAATATGAGAAATAATATTACAAAGAATTCCCTGCTTATTATGGCGGTTCTTGCGCTATTTTTAGCGGTTGCATGTTCAAAGGGAAATAAGATAGAGCTTGCCATTGAGGCAATGTCTGCATCTGACGGCATGTCGCTATCTCAGGCAAAGATAATCTTAGATAATAAAGAAGAGGGGGAGACCGACTCCTCCGGGAAATTCAACGGCCAGATAATAAGAAAGCCGGGTACAGAGGTAGAGCTTGTAATAAAAAAAGATGCAAAGGGTTACAGGTATGAGCCATGGAAGAAGGCCTTTATTATAAGGCTGCCAAAGGACAGCGCTGCTGTTGATAAATACGAGTTTATTGCAGAACTAAGCGGCGGAAAATATATCACAATAACAGCAAAAGAGAAGGACTCACCGATTTCATCGGCCCAGATAATGATTGATAAAAAGAAGGCAGGTGTTACAAATGATAAGGGGATGTACGAGCATACATATACAGGGGCTTTTTCAAAAGAGGCAGCGATTTCTGCATCAAAGGCAGGTTATGTGGCAGGTGAAAGCAGGGTTAAGATAGAGCCGGGGGCAGAGGTTGTTGTTAATCTTACAAAGTATATCAATCTGAATATCACAGCGCAGACAGAGGACTACGGTGTAGTAAGCGGTATCGCAGGTATTGATGTTTACATAAATGGGAAGCCTCAGGGCAAGACAAATAAGAAGGGTGAGTTTGTATACGATTATAAAGGTGAGCCGAATAAAAAGGTTACGGTTGAACTGAAGGCTGCGGATTATATCCCATATTCATGGAAGAAGGATGTGGTGTTAAAGGATAGCTCCACCCTTACAAGATATTTCTATCCTGTCTCGCCAAAACCTATAAAGGTCGGCATATATAAGTTTGCAAGCAACCTTTATGCAGATAATGAGGTGAAAGAGATCATCAGCAGGGTGCATACTTCTTTATCAGACAGCCTCTTTGATAACAAGGCATTTAAGGAGGTTCCAACAAATGTCCTGATTGATGAGGTAAAGAAGAATAAACTCAGCCTTGATAAGATGACAGGCAAGGGATGGGCGAATACAAACCTGAAAAAGCTCATTGATATGATTATTGTGGGCAGTATCGGCAAAGACGACAAAGGCTATACAGTAGAGACAAAGGTGTATACATCTAAGGGTAAGATCCTTCTAAGTGTTATAAAGCAGGTAAAGGGGTTAAGGGATATTGATTCTGCGGCGAGGGATCTGGCATCTGAGATAGCCGAGAGATTCCCCTTTGAAGGCACGGTTGTTGCTGTTGAGGATGACGGTTTAAAGATAAATCTCGGAAAGGCCGGCGGCTACAGGCTGTCAAGGGGTATGGAGTTTGATGTGCAGGCTGCCAAATTTGATAATGAAGGAAAGATAACAGGCGTAAATAATATAGGCGTTGTTGAGCTTAAAAAGATTGATGCGGCTTCCTCTCTCGCTGCGCCAGTGAATGTTAAGGGCAAGGCAGCGATAGGCGATAAGGTTGTGAGGAAGCTCTATGAGTACACAGAGGCCGGAGATAAGGTTTTTTTTACAGTTGCGGTAAAGGGCGGCAGGACAGGGGCAGTAAAGGATTTAAGCGGTGTAAATATCTATCTTGAGAGCCTATGGATGGGCGCCACAGAGAAGGACGGGAGGTTTGATATACCGGTTAAACTGGGAAGGAGATACTCATTAATACTCTATAAACACGGGTATCAGCAGGTTAAGGATAAGGTAAGCCTTGATAAGAATAAAGAGGTAAAGGAGTTTCAGATGACTCCGAATACAGCAGCCTTTAAGGCAGAATCATCCCCGTCCGGCGCAGAGGTCTCTGTAGACGGCGAGCCCCTCGGCAAGACGCCATTCACAGATGGTAAGCCTGTGGAACTCGGCTTCCATACAATTAAGGTCTCGGCTGGACAGGACTATCGTGACTGGGAAGATGTAGTGGAATTTGATAAGGAGGTTATTGATAAGACAGGCCCGAATAAGATTGTATTGCATAAGGATTATCTCAGGCTTGGGGATGAAGAGTATAAGAAGGGGGCTGTTGATAAGGCGATTGCCTTATATTCAAGCACAGAAAAGGGGCATCCTGACTATTCGGTTGCAAGACACAGGCTTGCCCAGATATATCTGGATGATAAAGGCGATTATGAAAATGCTATGAGGGAATTTGAGAATGTACTCTCTCTCCCTGAGAATCAGCAGTTGATTTATAAAAGATTTGCCGTGACATTTACAAACCTCGGCCATGCCTATTATCTTAAGGCCAATGACCTGATAAGGACAGACAGGAATGAGGCTGCCAGATATTTCCAGAAGGCGATTGATAATCTCCAGACAGCAAGGCAGAATACGAGATTCTTCCCGAATGACAATTATGATGAGGGGCTGCATGACACGATCTATTATCTTGCCCTTTCATATCACAAGCTCTATCTCTTATCAAAGAGGGATACATTTTTAAGGAATGCAAACTGGGCATGGAGGGATTATTTTGACTTTTTCCCCAAGACACTTGAAGGAAAGGCAGAATATGAAAAGGCGCGAGACGGTGCAAAGGTATACTGGAGCCAGATAAAGGATAAACTATAATTGATGCAGAGATTCTATTTGCTGCTGATCGCACTGGGCATTTCCCTGATGATGTATGAGATTCTTTATTCTGAGGAGAAGAAGGGAATCCCTCTGTATCCCCCCTTAGTAAGGGGGGGATTAAGGGGGGTGTCTGATTATATTACTGAGGCATTTGGCCCAATAAAACCTGAAGATTATCAGAATGGCGGTGTAAGGATTATTAAAACGAAGGCATTTACAGAGGTTGCTGCAGGCTATAATGAATCAAATCCCCGCTGGTCTCCATCAGCAAGGACTATCGCCTATGAGAGATCAGAGGACAGCAATAAAGAGATAGTTATAAGGGATATAAAGGGGGAAATTCTTGATACATTGATGCTCAATTCAAAGGGCGAGAGGAAGAAGAAGGGGGTTGAGGATTTTCTCTTTGATGAAATGAAGGATGTTGATGCAGGCTACAATGCAAATCTCTCATGGTCTCCTGATGGAAAGGGCTTTGCTTTTATGAGCAATTCCTCGCAGGGTGATTATGATGTCTATATTGGGGGCATTAATGAAAGATTAAGAAAGATAGCAGGCCATAAGGAAAAGGATGGCCAGCCTGCATGGTCGCCTGCAGGTGATAAGATAGCCTTTGTCTCAGGCAGAAGCGGAAAGGGTGATATCTATATCTACGACATAAAAAGAAATATAACCACACAATTGACATTTGGTGATAAGGTTGAGCTTTATCCAAACTGGTCGCCAGATGGAAAAAGGATCGCCTTTATATCAGGTGATGATGACAATCACGATATATGCGTGATTAATGATATTGAGAGGCCGAGTGAATCACTGAGATGCCTCACAGAATGGTTTTTTGACGACCTCGCGCCAACATGGTCGCCTGACGGTGCAATGATTGCGTTTTATTCAAACTATCATCCATCTGATGAGGCAGGGATCTGGGCAATATTTGCAATAAAGGCAGACGGCAGCGATTTTGCAAAGGGTAAGGGGCTTACTGAAAAGATGGTAGCTGCTGATGTGATTGCAGATGTGGAGGCCGGCCCGGCATGGTCCCCTGACAGCAGTAAGATATTTTATGTAAAGAATGCAAAGGATGAGTTTAATCCCATATATGCAGTTGATCTTAAGAATAAGAGGCATTACAAACTGGATACAGGCACAAAGATGAATCATGATGTTGTCTGTTCAGGGGACGGCATACTGAGCTTCAGGGCGCAGGTGGATCAGTGGGATCATATATTCATTGCACTGACTAATTTTGTATTACAAAAATACCCCTCACCCTAACCCTCTCCCCATAGGGGAGAGGGGATATTGTTAGTTTCCTCTCCCGCAAGGGGAGAGGGAATTAAAGAGAGACTCCCCTCCCTTGATGGGAGGGGATTAAGGGGAGGGTGAAACTAAAATTATGAAGGCTGATAAAAAGATAATTGCTGCCATAATCATTGTCGCATTTTTATTAATGCTGCTGAATATTGTCTCCTCCGCCTATGCCGGTGAAGAGGCAGTAAAAAAGGCAATGGAGAAGTACGATATCCATCATTATGAAGAGGGCATAGCATTATTAAAAAAGGAGATAGACGCAAGGAGCGGGGATGACCTTGTGCTTCCCTATTTCATTCTCGGCAGGTTCTATTTAAAGGAGGCAGGGCTTTACAGGGCGATATACGAGACCTCTTTGATGACTACCAATGAGTACCTTATAAAATTAAATGGATCAAAATCAGGCAAGAAGAGCAGATACATCCCCTATTTCCTCGGCCTCCTGCACCTTGAGATGGGGCAGCCTAAAAAGGCTGCTGCGTATCTCCAGCAGTTTATAAACAGCAACCCGCCTGATGAGAGATTCAGGGAAAAGGCAAGGCTGAGGCTGGGGATGGCATATTACCTTATGGGTGAGAAGAAAAAGGGAGAAGATTACTGGCGTGGCGTTTCAGCAAAGGACGAGGAGATAATTGCTGAGAAGGGCTATATCCTCGCAAGATTAAATACAGGGCTTAAGGATGCCCTTGAGATGGCGCAGAATGCAATCAATATCTCCCAGAAGAGCGGCAGAAAGGATATCCAGTTATACAGAAATGCTGCCTATGTATATTACAAAAACGATATGGCTGATGCAGCGCTGGAGCTATTGGATAAGATGCCCTCTGATGAGGCAGTGTTTGTAGATAATATGGAAAGGAATAAGGTTATCAAATTCTATGATCCGTCTACTATTGGTGATATCTCAGCAATATACTATTATGCTGCGGGCAAGTACTTTAACAGGGTAATGAATCTAAGGGGAAGGGAGAGGTATGAAGACCTTATAAGATACTATTTGGGCGAGGTGAGTTACGGCCTCGGCAGATATGATGCTGCAATTGATGAGATAAACAATTTTGTAAAACTCAGCAAGCGGGATGCCAGATATAATGAAAGGGCAAGGGTGCTTTTAGGCGCCTGTTATTACAAAAAAGGGGATAAGAAAAAGGCAGAGGAGATATGGAATGATGTGTTAAATAAGAATCCTCAGGATGCCGGCATCATTTCAGAATTAATGGATACTTATGCGGAATTAAAGGTTGCGGATCCTGCGATCCTAAAGAGAATGGAAGAAAAGGATTCTTCATCTTCAAGGGATGAGAAGCTGGCAAAGCCATTTTACATGTCTCTCGGCAGGCTGTACTACAACAAGAAGGATTATGAGCGGTCAGTGCAGACCCTTGAGCTTGCGAGGGATAAGGGTAATAAGAATAAACTGGAAACCAATGACCCTGTATTCTTAATTAGGCTGGCGGATGGCTATTACAGGCTTAAAAAATATTCCGAGTCCCTTGAGATATTTTTTGGCATAGGTAAGGTATATCCTATTGTAAGGCAGATTCAGGATACCATCCAGGGGGTATATTCAGCAGAAGAAAAGGGCTCAGGTGAGGCGAGGATAAATTAAAAGAGAATGTAAAATGTAAAAATAAAAATGCAAAATGACATATTAAAAAGCAAAACTTTCAAAGGTTTCTTTATCTTTGGATTTTACATTGTAATTTTGACTTTTGATATTTAATTTTTGATTTAATGTATTTAACGCAGGAGGGATTAAGATGAAAAAAATATTGTTTTTTAGTCTGATGCTGATTTTTGCAATTTCTCCGTACATCTCTGCCAAGGATAAAGGCGATGGCAGGCCGAATGGCGGCGCTCTTTCATACGGAGAATTTGGCAGGCCGGCAACGTTGGATCCCGTCACAAGCAATGAGATGATCGCTGTGAGGGTTGTGGAGCTGCTGTTTAACAGCCTTGTCGGGATAAATGCAAAGCAGGAGATAGTGCCTGAGCTTGCAGAAAAATGGGAGATCACCACTGATAACAGGACATTTACATTTTATCTGAGAAAGGATGTTATGTGGCATAAAGGGCAGGGAACAGGAGAGGACAGATACCTAACTGCCGATGATGTGATCTATACATATAATGTAATAATCCACCCAAAGACCATTACGCCATTAAAACTCAGGTACGAATTTATACAGGAGATAAAGAAGATAGACTCGCATACTGTCCAGTTTGTATTAAAGAGGCCGATATTAAATGCCCTCGCAAAATTTACATTCAAGATCATCCCGAAACACGGACCTCAGAATCCCGAATTCCTGACAAGGGACGATCCATTTGTCCAGAACCCAATCGGCACAGGGCCATATTATCTTAAGACTGTAACGAGCGACGGCGAGATAGTCCTCCTCGCAAATGAAAATTATTTTAAGGACAGGCCGCATATAGACAAATTGATTGCAAAGCCCTTTGCTGACCAGAATATAATGAGCCAGGCCCTGATGTTTAATGCCATAGACATGATCGTCCTCGTAAATCCGAGGGCCATCCCTGAGATAGATGGGGATAAGAGATTTATCCTCTATCCATATAATGCCCTTTCCTATTCGTTTTTTGGATATAACCTGAAAAACCCATTTTTAGCAGATAAAAAGGTGAGGAAGGCATTTACCTATGCAATAAACAGGCAGGAGATGCTTGATTCATTCTTTAACGGCAGGGGGACGATAATCTCCGGGCCATTTGCGCCGGGAAGCTGGGCATATAATCTTGATGTAAAGCCCATTTCCTATGACCCTGCAAAGGCAAAGGAGCTTTTAGTTGAGGCAGGATTTAAGGATACCAATGGCG
This sequence comes from Nitrospiria bacterium, assembly GCA_919903585.1. Taxonomy (GTDB): domain Bacteria; phylum Nitrospirota; class CAKKRA01; order 9FT-COMBO-42-15; family 9FT-COMBO-42-15; genus JACPZJ01. Next base: position 17,216 of record CAKKST010000244.1, read on the forward strand.
ATGGCATAATTGAAAAGGACGGAAAGC
>CAKKST010000245.1:0-2760 GCA_919903585.1 Nitrospiria bacterium
TTTTCTTCTTTTTTCTCTGCTGGAGCCTCTTTTGCAGCTAATGTTTCTTTGCTTACTGTTACAACTAACTGACTATTTTCCTTTGAGACATTATATGATAATGCTGAGGTTAGATCTAAGACTATTCTCACCTTCTTTTCGGGTTTTGTATGCTGCCCAACCCTCACCTGTTTTAACAGATGATTTTTAACATTAAGAACCTGCGGTTTTATCTTGCTTACTGTATTTGGCACATCTATTACCAGTCTATTGCCGCTGACCATAAAGGCCTTTGCATCTATCTCACCATTGCCAGAAATAATAATCTTTGTAGCAGCCTCTTCCCTCTTAACATCAATTTTGGTTAGAACCGATGCTGGTTTTCCAACAGGCGCCTCTGCTGCAACAGGCACAGAGGGCTGCGGCTGAGCAGACTCCTCCTTTACCAGTGGAACCTCTGTAACCTTCGGCGCTTCTGCCGTTGTTGTGGGTTTTTCAATATCAATTATCAGCCTCTGGCCCTCCTGCCTGACACTTGAATCAACCAATTGAGATAGTGTAATCTCAAGTCTTGCCATCCTCTTTGGCTCGCCAATCTCAGTAGGCACTATATCTGTAACAGCTCCCTGATTAATAACAATCCTTTCTTTGTATGCCCCGAGGGTCGTATCAGGAAAATCAACTACAAGCCTTAGCGGGTCAGAGAGCTTAAAACTTGTATACGATAGCACCTTATCCCCTTCAACAATCATCTGGGTCTTATCCCCAAGGTCTTTGACATCTATCTTGGTAACCCTTGCAATTCCTGCATTCTGCTCTTTTGTGGAGGTATCCTTTACCTGGCTTGCCTTTGGGGAGCATGCAGCAAGCCCAACAGCAAAAAATAAGACTATAGAAAGAAATACCTTCCTTTTCATTCTAATACCTCCTCTTTTGAGGGAAGCTCCATGACTACCTCCCTCGTTTTCATCTCACCAATTATATCCATATACTTTTCTTCTATTACTACCGTTCTCTTTGTAATCTTCTTAACGACACCCTTCTTAGGTCCAATGAGTGTCCCAACCTTTATAGTATAACCCTTCGCATCAGGCGTCTCAAGCATTGCGCTGTACCCCCCCTTATCCCACACAATCCCTATCAGTTTTAACTCACTAATCTCACGCCTCTGCAAAGGCGGAAGTATTTCCTTGCCCCGCAGGGACTCACCGAGGATTGCCGACCTGAAGGGATCCCTCTTTCCAGTTGGATCATAGACATACTCTGTCTCTTTCTGTTCTGCCTTTTCTTCTATCTTATCCTTCTTATCCTTCTGGACATCCTTTGCAGCCTCTTTTTTAGTCTCATCCTTTACAGGTACAGGCGGAGCCTGCGGCTTCTTTTCTCCTAAAACAGCCTTTCCTGCATCCTTGGTTTCAGCCTTTACAGCCTTCTCACCCTCCTGTGATGCAGGTTTATTAGCAACAGGAGAAGGTGCAGGCGCTTCGGCTTTCTTAGCCGGAGGAGCGCCCTGTAACACCTGTTTCTTAGCCTCCCCTTTACAGGCAGATAAAGAAACAATTATGATAGCACCTATAATTAAATGGAAGATGTTATTTCTTTTTAGGTTGCGGCTGTTTTGCCCTGACATCCTTTTTGCCCTCATCCTTTTTTGCTGCCCCTTCAACTGCTGAGTAGGCAGTTGCTGTAAAGTCTGCCTTAATGTGTATCTTATTCCTTACAATCTTAGGACTCTCCATCTTCAGGCCTGTTAAATTCACTATCCTCTCTAATTTACCAATCCTGTAAAAAAACATTGCAAGATTAAGATATGAGCCCTCCACATCAACATTAACCGGCAACTCCATATATAATCCTGATGGGCCCTGCTTCATTGCCCCCGGCTTCCATGACTTGAAATCAAGCCCTGTCTGAACACCTAATTCCGAAATCTGCTTTAATAAAGCAACCGCATCTGCCTCTGATGGAAGCTGCTCCTTTAACTCAAGCAGACGTCGCTGCAATATCTCATTCTCAGCCTTTAGTTCATCAAGTCTTCTAAGTTTTGTCTTATTTGCAGTAATCTCATTGTTTAACTTTGCAATCTCATTCTGAAGCGCTGTAATCCTGTTATTCTTGGGGATATATACGAAATAAAAAAATCCGCCGATAATAATCAGGAGCACTAATGCAAAGATTAATATCTTCTGATATTGTGGAATATTTTTTAATATATCAAGATTCATTTTTATCCTGCCTAAAGCCTGAAATCACACTGCATCTTAAAGGCATATATCGGGATATTTGCCTCTGTTGCGCCCTTTGACTCTAACAACTCAACATTGGAAAACCCTTTAATCTTTTTCAGATTATTTACAAAGTTTACCAGATCAGTGTTTGAGATGGCATTCCCCTCCATGTTTATCCTGCCCCCTGACTCAGCTATCTTTGTTATCCAGACCCTTTCAGGGATATTTTTACTTATCTCATCCAGCATAATAACAGGCCCCTTCTGGTTCTTTTTCAACTGCTCTATAGTAGCAATCTTATCCTCAAAGTTCTTTTTATCCTTTTCATAATTTTCAACCTCTTTTACCTTCTCCTTCAGGCTTGTTAATTCCCTCTGGGCCTGAACCTTTTCATTTTCAAGACGATTCACCTTACTGTTAAGCCATGTCCAGCCGTATACGGCGCCCCCAATAACAATAAGAACTGCTACAACTGCGCCAATAAGCTGAGACTGCAATTCAACCTTTGCCTTACTCTTTTTTACACCCTTTTTAATTGTGGAAAGGTTTATCC
>CAKKST010000245.1:2770-4941 GCA_919903585.1 Nitrospiria bacterium
CAGCCTTCTGATAGCAAGGCCGACTGCAACCGATGCAGCAGGCGCAATATGCTGGATATATTCCGGGTCAAACTCCTTGGGATTAATCTTGATATTTTTAAACGGATTGATAACCTCAACCCCGACACCAAGCTTATCTGTAAGGAATGGCGCAAGACCGTTTAACATTGCACAGCCGCCGCCTATCAGTATCTTATCTATATTTTCATGCGCAGATGTAGTCCTGAAAAAGTCAAAGGAGCGTGTAATCTCAGCGGCGAGCTCAGATGAAACAGTATCTACAACACGTTGCGCCTCATCAGGCTGCACACCTTCAACAGTCTCTCCCTTCTTAGCCTTTTCAGCCTCTTCATAACTAAGTCCAAGCTCCTTCTGTATTGTTTCGGTATATCTGTTTCCGCCTATTGATATGTCCCTTGCAAAGGCAAATGTGCCATCCTTCAGGATATTGATATTCATAACGCTTGCGCCAATATTTATCAGCGCAGTTATCTCTCCATGGCTTAAATCATAATTTATACCGTACATATTTTCAAGCGCAAAGGCATCTATATCAACAATCAACGGATCCAATCCTGCCTCAGTCACAAGCGACATATAATCATTCAGCTTATCATTCTTGACTGCCACTAACACAACATTGATCTGCGGCTGGCCCTCTGTCCCTGAGGCAGGGCCCAATATCTGGAAATCAACATTAACATCATTTATATCAAATGGGATATACTGCTCTGCCTCCCACTTTATTGATTCCGCAAGTTCATCTTCAGTCATCTGCGGCAGGGTAATCTTTTTAACAATAACAGCATTTCCTGAAAGAGAGATTGCAGCGGCAGTTGCCTTGACCTTTTGCTCTGATAAAAGGGTCTTTATCGCCTCCACCACCATACCGGCATCCATAATTGTCCCGTCAACAATTAACTCAGACGCAAGGGGCTGAATGCCGAATTTCTCCAATTGAAAATTCTTGCCGCTCCCTTTTAACTTAACAATCTTTATAGAGCTTGACCCTATGTCAAGTCCAATAATCTCCTTGCCTTTGCCAAAAAGCATCAATCTCTCCTGTTATTTCTTAATCTTCCCTTTAATTATTACTTCAATCTCTCTTATATTTTTATCACTGTAAAGACGCCAGTTACGCCAGTCCCTTCCAACATTCGTAATCAGCCCTTCATCTTCCCATCTGAAGAGCGTTGCCCTTGAGATATCAAAACTGTCACAAATCTCTCTGGTATTGTATTCCTTTTTACTTTTCATATTATCTTTTCTGAATATTATGTTTTAATTATATTATTTGATTTTTAATGTTTATTAGCCTAAGACAGCTTTTTACAGAAAATCTAATTTGTATATTAAGTATACTTAAATTATTTTCCTTGTCAAGGCTATTTGCTTATTTTTTTTCTTTTTTTTCAGCAGGTTATATAAAATACTATATATTGTAATATAGAGATTTCTTAAATACCATATAAGGTATTTTTAAAACTGAAGAGATTTATTATAAAGACGAGATATGATTAAGAATCTTCTTTGTGAAAGGTTTTCAGCCTATTTATCGCCACTTTGTTTGCTCTTTCTGAGGATGATGAGCCTGTTTGCCGCAGAACGGATAGTCTCAGAGATATTCTTATTCTTGGAGAGATCCTTTAAATCTTTTTCCTTTATATGGCTCAAGTGTGAAAGTGATATTCCCACAGGTGTTTTCGGATTACTTACAAGGGAGATTACTATGGTATAATTTTTAAGCCACTCCTTCTTTCTTGCTATCTCACGAAGCACATCCTCAGCTACATTTTTTGACTGGGCAATCATTTCAACCTCCTGCTCTGTCATCTTTGGGCTCTCAAGGACTGTTAAGGACACCTTCTTGTTTGAATCCCTGATCAGGATGCCCCTTGCCTCTTTATTGCCCTTTAATGCCAGTTGAACCTTCTCAGGAACAGCCATCTTCTGAATCTGCTGGAATAGGCTAAAATTCTTTTCATTGATTTCATCATATACCGCCTCTTCTGTTTCACCCTCCGCCTCCAGAACAGCTAAATCCTTATCAGTCTGGCTGGTTGTCAGGGCCTTCTCTCTGACAGAAATAATAAGCTGCCGTATATTATCAGTAGAATTTGCCAAAAGGAATCTTACTGTCTCAGGGAGGAGCCTTGAGTCCCTTACAATCA
>CAKKST010000246.1 GCA_919903585.1 Nitrospiria bacterium
GTGTCCCGAAAGAACATTCTGATCAAAATGCCGTAGAACATTGAAATAGTTGGCATTATATCTCCGTGATATTATTTTTAATTCTAACATATTATTGAGTGGTTTTCTGGATAATATTAGGATTTTACGAAAAAAGCAAGAAAAAGATAAGTTCAAGTTGACGCAACTGTCTGTTTGGATTATAGTTAAATAGTTTAAAAATATTCAATACATACCTTCCGCCACAGTTTCCCTACCCACCTCTTGCAAGCCAATTACGACATTCGCACTATTCAGGAATTGCTTGGCCACAGCGATGTGAGGACGAGAATGATTTACACGCATTGCGTCCCGAGCAGAACTCTGAAAGAGGCAAAGAGCCCGCTGGATTTTTGATCTATAATATATACTGCAACCTATGTGGCAGCAAAAACATTCTTGGAGCCCCTTCAATATAGGTTAGCGAGTGTTGATTGGGGTAGAAGTTTATAAGCCTTATCCTTTTTAGCACAGGCGGGTGAGAGTAATAAAAGGCAGCATATAAAGGATGAGGGCGGAGGTTTGAGAGATTGTCCTTTGAAAGTTTTACAAGTGCGTTTATCATGCCTTCTTTCTTTTCTGTAAGCTCGCAGGCGAAGCGGTCTGCTTCTATCTCGTATTTTCTTGAGAAATAATTAAATAAAGGAGTAAAAGGAAAGGCTGCTATGGAGCCGAGAAAGCCGAGCAGGATTGCCTTTGCAAAGAAGCTGCCCTCCTTTATATTAAACAGATTAATAAGAAGCTCGCCCTGAAGCATCTTAAAGGCAATATAACTTGCAATCAATGCAATAATCTCAGTAACAATCATATATTTTAAGATGTGTTTCTTCTTCCAGTGGCCGATCTCATGGGCAAGCACTGACAGCGCCTCATCGCTATTCATTTTATCAACGAGGGTATCATAGAGGACGATCCTTTTTACCCTTCCAATACCTGTAAAATAGGCATTAGTGTGTTTTGTCCTCTTTGAGGCGTCCATCTTAAATATCCTGCTGGCTTTAATACCGACCTTTTGCATAAGATTATTTATACCATCTTCAAGGGCTTTATTATCAATGGGCGTGAATTTGTTGAAAAGAGGCTCTATTACATAAGGGGATATGTAGATAATAAAAATGCTGTAAGCAAAAAAGAAACACCACACCCAGAACCACCAGAGATCAGGGCTCTGTTGAACAAGCCATAATCCTATAGATATTATTAAAACGGAAAAGAGGGTTGATATAAACATTGATTTTGCAAAATCAGTTATCCATAACTTGATAGTCATTGTGCTAAAACCATATTTCTTTTCTATTACAAAGGTATGGTATAAACTGAAAGGGATTTCAAGGATTGTATCGGCATAAATAAGGAGCATAAAAAAGATTAGCCCTGAAGGGATAAAAGGCAGATTTAGCGCTATAATCCATGAATTGTAAGCATTTAAAAGGCCGCCAAAGAGGAAGATCAGAAGGATTGCATTATTAAAGATGGATGAAGTAAATCCAAAACGAATATTTTCTACAGTGTACGCGCTGACTTTATTTAATAATGTCTGGTCTATCTGGCCCTCAAATTCAGGTGGAATAGCTGACCCAAACCTTTTCAGATGAGAGAGATTCAGGTATTTGAGCCAGTAGGTAAATAAAAGCACAAAGAGATATAAGATAAAAATAATAACAAGATACATTCCCATATCGTTGATACATTCTATCACTTTTATTGTCTATTATACAACATATGAAAACTACATCAAGCCCTTGACACGGGAAATACAATTAAGGGATAATGCAATTAGATGCAGGAGAACTACAAAATCAATATTATTAAATTTATAATAATACTTCTTCTGCTCCTTCTTCCTGCCAAAGGATTCAGCGCCCCGGAATATTCAAGGGAGACAGGCAAGTCCTGCCAGGTATGCCATGTTGACCCCGCAGGCGGAAGGAATTTAACAGATGAAGGTAATGCCTTTAAAAATGAATTGCAAACTAAAGGCTTGCACAGACCCCTTACTCCTGCATGGCATATAATCAGGTTTATCATGGGTTATCTTCATATGATGACTGCAATTATATGGTTTGGGACAATATTGTATGTACATATTCTTCTAAAGCCGGCCTATGCCTCAAAAGGGCTTCCACGGGGAGAATTAACGCTCGGCTGGCTTTCAATAATTGTTATGACAACTACAGGGATATTTCTCACAATCATGAAGGCGCCATCATGGGATGTTCTTTTTCATACAAGATTTGGGATGCTTCTCTTAATAAAGATTTTTCTTTTTCTGATTATGGTTAGCATCGCAGCGACAGTAACATTCATTATCGGTCCAAAATTGAGAAGGCGGGGTGCAACTGCTATCCAGCAGGAAAAGCAGGATATAACCTTTGAGGAATTTTCTCAATTTGATGGAAAGCATGGCAGGCCTGCTTATGTGGCATTTAAAGAAAAAATATACGATGTGTCGCAGAGCAAACTATGGACAGGCGGCAGCCATATGAAAAGGCATCTTGCTGGATTTGACCTGACAGAGGCAATTAAACAGGCGCCGCATGATGAAGAAAAGATTTCTGCAATGCCGCTCGTTGGGAGGCTTATTTCAGGAGAAAGAAAAAGGCCGCTTTATGAACGGGTATTCTTTTCCCTTGCCTACATAAGCCTTGCCCTAACATTTATAATAATTTTTATAATATCTCTTTGGAATTGGTGACAATATTAACAAACAATGGAGGTGGGTATGGAGCTTTTAGAAGCTATTAAAACAAGAAGGAGTGTGCGTAAGTTCCTTGATAAGCCAGTTGAGGATGAGAAATTACAGACCATACTTGAGGCTGTTCGTCAGTCGCCGTCATGGGCTAATTTCCAATGCTGGCGGTTTATAGTGGTCAAGGACAAGGCAATGAAGGAAAGGCTTAGCGAGCTTTCTTATGTGGAGTCCTTCTTTGCGCCCATTGGATATAAGACAAATCCATCGCAAAAGGGAATTGCAGAGGCGCCTGTTGTTATTGTTGCCTGTGCTGACCCTGCCAAGTCTGGGGCAATATGGGATCAGCAATATTATATGACTGATATTGGCATTGCAAGCGAGAACCTGATGCTTGCAGCCCATGCCCTTGGCCTCGGCACAGTCTTTGTCGGTGTGTTTGATGAGGAAAAGCTCCGCAGCCTTCTTAATATCCCTTCAAACATTCGTGTTGTTGGTATCTTCCCCATTGGCTATCCGCAGGAGGCAAAAAAGGAGGGCGCTGGGAGGAAGCCGCTTAATGAGATTGTCTTTTATGAAAGATGGGAAGGGAAGTGAGTCGTGCTAAAATGCCCTTTTTGTAATAAGGAATTAAATGACCAGCTCTCTGTGTCCTGTCCCTAACAGTTCTTTACATTATTTTAGTGTCATTCCCGCAAAGCCTGCCCCTGAATGTTTCTGT